>JAAYFR010000158.1 GCA_012728155.1 Bacteroidales bacterium
ATAGTAAGTTATTTGCTTTTGTAAATCTTACTACGTCAAAGCTTTTCTTTATCGCAATAAGCTCAGACTAGGAAATGAAAGTAAACTCTCATTTCACTCGCTTACTCGCTTATTTCACTTCTTCGAAATCCACATCGGTTACGTTGTCATCGTTTCCTGACTGGTTGTCGCCTTGCGACTGTTGTCCTGCATCGGCACCGGGTTGTGGGCCGGCTTGGGCATTAGTGGCATTGTACATCTCCTGTGAAGCAGCCTGGAAGACGGTGTTTAGTTCGTTGGTGGCAGCGTCGATGCCGTCGAGATTCTGCGCTTTGTGGGCCTCCTTCAGTTTATTGAGGGCAGCTTCAATCGGCGCTTTCTTATCGGCCGGTATCTTGTCGCCCAGATCTGTCAACTGCTTCTCAGTCTGGAAGATCAGTGAGTCGGCATGATTCAGCTTGTCGATACGTTCCTTTTCCTTCTTGTCGGCTTCCGCATTGGCGGCAGCTTCCTCTTTCATCCGTTTGATTTCATCATCACTCAACCCGGAAGAGGCTTCGATACGGATCTTCTGCTCCTTGCCGGTAGCCTTGTCCTTGGCGGAAACACTCAGGATGCCGTTGGCATCGATATCGAAAGTCACTTCGATCTGGGGAATCCCACGCGGGGATGGTGGTATGCCGTCGAGGTTGAAGACACCGATCTGCTTGTTGTCGCGTGCCATCGACCGTTCGCCCTGCAGCACGTTGATCTGTACCGACGGCTGGTTGTCGGAGGCGGTAGAGAAGGTCTCGCTCTTTTTGGTCGGGATGGTGGTGTTGGCGTCGATCAGCTTGGTCATCACGCCACCCAGTGTCTCGATACCGAGTGAAAGCGGAGTTACGTCCAGCAGGAGCACATCTTTTACCTCTCCTGTCAATACGGCACCCTGGATAGCAGCACCAATGGCTACTACCTCATCGGGATTTACTCCCTTATGCGGTTTCTTGCCGAACAATTTCTCTACCATATCCTGTACGGCAGGGATACGGGTGGAACCACCTACCAGGATCACCTCGTCGATATCGGAGTTGTTCATTCCGGCATCTTTCATCGCAGTCAAACAGGGCTGTTGGCATTTCTGCAACAGGTCATCGATCAGCTGTTCGAATTTAGCACGTGAAAGGGTTTTTACCAAGTGTTTTGGAATTCCGTTTACCGGCATAATATAGGGGAGGTTGATCTCAGTGCTGGTAGCGCTGGAGAGCTCAATCTTTGCCTTTTCGGCAGCCTCTTTAAGACGTTGCAGCGCCATCGGGTCTTTCCGCAAGTCCAAGCCTTCCTCTCTCATGAACTCGTCGGCCAACCAGTCGATGATGCGGTGGTCGAAGTCGTCACCCCCCAAGTGGGTATCACCATTGGTCGATTTCACTTCGAATACGCCGTCACCCAGTTCGAGGATGGAGATATCGAAAGTACCACCGCCGAGGTCGAAAACTGCAATCTTGGAATCCTTATTTTGTTTGTCGAGCCCATAGGCCAATGCGGCGGCTGTCGGCTCGTTCACGATACGGCGTACGGTCAGGCCTGCAATCTCACCCGCCTCTTTGGTAGCTTGGCGTTGGGCGTCGCTAAAGTAAGCCGGCACGGTAATCACCGCCTCCTTCACCTCTTGTCCGAGATGGTCTTCAGCGGTCTTTTTCATCTTCTGCAAGACGATGGCGGAAATTTCTTGCGGCGTGTAAAGCTGTCCGTTGATATCGACACGCGGCGTATTGTTGTCGCCTTTAATTACTTTGTAGGGTACCCGTCCGATCTCTTTCTGTACCCGATCGAACGTCTCTCCCATAAATGTCTTGATGGAGGAGATGGTATGGTTGGGGTTGGTAATGGCTTGACGCTTGGCAGGGTCGCCCACTTTGCGTTCGCCGCTATCCATAAAAGCTACCACCGAGGGGGTAGTACGTTTGCCTTCATTGTTGGGGATTACAACAGGTTCGTTGCCTTCCATCACGGAGACACACGAATTGGTTGTTCCTAAGTCTATTCCTATTATTTTTCCCATAATTTGTAGTTGTTATATTTATTTTTTCTTGATGTCAACTTTATTCTCTTAACCAGAAATGAAATGGTCATCGTCAATCTTCATTTTTTGACCCACTATTTCTTTTTCAAATGTTGTGCCAAATTTTTAGATCGTGACTCTTTCTGCCAATATGGCGGGTTAAAATTATGGTTTAGGTGATCTCCTTTTGAGAAATAATGCCTACCTTTGGTCAATAAAATTCAAAAGAGAGCCCTTGTAAAGGGTCTGTCACAAATATTACAATTCAAACCCCAAGCACTATGTACACACAACAAGACTTGGAATTGCTGAGTGAAAAAGGGATTACGCAGGATCAAATCGATAGGCAACTGAATTATTTCGCCGCCGGATTTCCCTATCTCTCCATCGTTTCTCCGGCTTCCGTAGGGAGAGGAATCATGAGGGTGGAAGAAGAAGAGGAGAAGATATATCAGGATGCCTGGCAGGATTTTCTCAATAGCGGAAAGAAGGTGACGAAATTTGTTCCCGCTTCCGGAGCGGCCAGCCGTATGTTTAAAGATCTCTTTGCCTTTTTGGCTGCCGATTATCACCTCCCAACCACATCGTTTGAGAAGGAATTCTTTGATAAGATAGGGCAATTTGCGTTTTTCGGCTCGCTTGACGAGACTTGCAAAGATTTATTTGGCAAAGATATAGCGACATTATGCCAAGAAAAGAGATACAAAGAGGTGGTGTCGGCATTGCTCGATGAGGAGGGACTGGAATATGGGAACTTGCCCAAGGGGTTGCTCCTCTTCCATAAATACTCCGAGGGGAACCGTACTTCGGTGGGGGAACATCTGACCGAAGGAACATACTATGCGAAGAACAAAGCCGGAGAGGTGAATGTGCATTTTACCGTGTCGGCAGAACATAAGGAGATGTTTGAACTGTTGGTGGCCGCCAGAAGATTGAGCTACCAGTTTAAGCTGGGCGCTACCTTCGCCGTGTCGTATAGTATCCAGAAACCAAGCACCGATACCATTGCAGTGGATTTGAATAATGAACCTTTCAGGAATGAAGATGGCTCACTGCTCTTTCGCCCCGGTGGCCATGGTGCGCTGATTGAAAATCTGAACGATATCGATTCCGACGTGATTTTCATCAAGAATATAGACAATGTGGTGCCCGACAGGCTGAAAGAGAATGAAGCACGGTATAAAAAGCTGCTGGCAGGTATCCTCGTCACCATGCAGCAGCGTACCCACACTTATCTGGACCGGCTGGAATCGGGAGAGGCCAGCGCGGAGGAGCTGGCTGAGATGTTGGCTTTTACTCAAAATGAGCTGCTGATCTCCAATTCCGGAGAATTTGACTCGGAGGATGAGCTGAAGAGATATCTGAAGGGAAAACTTGACCGCCCGTTCCGGGTTTGTGGGATGGTGAAGAACCAGGGTGAACCGGGAGGGGGACCTTTTATCGCTGTCAACCCCGATGGGACCGCTTCACTGCAGATATTGGAGAGCTCCCAGATCGATAAGGACGACCCTTCCGCCATGGAGGCGTTCAAGAATGGTTCGCATTTTAATCCCGTGGATGTGGTCTGTGGGGTGAAATGCAATCAGGGGAACAAATACAATCTCACAGAATTTGTCGACCGGAATACCGGATTCATCTCCTATAAGTCGAAAAACGGGAAAGAGTTGAAAGCATTGGAACTACCCGGATTGTGGAACGGAGCCATGAGTAACTGGAATACCCTCTTCGTAGAGGTGCCCATCTCCACCTTCAACCCGGTAAAGACGGTGAACGACCTGCTTCGACCGGAACACCAATAGCTTTTATCATACGATAATCAACTCTGCATGCAGAAGCCGGTTTTTATTCTTTTCTTTTCTTTGTTCGTTTTCGTTTCCTGTCTCCATGAACAGTTGGCACAAGACCTGCCATCATTACAGGGGACGAGATGGAAATATGTTGAATCTGAAGTGCGGGAAGATGGAACAAGTTATATCTATGAGTTCCGCCTCCATTTCCTGGATGAGGAGAGGGTGATCGCTCATCATAAATATGAGGAAACTACCCTGTTCGAGATCATCTCAAATGAAGAAGAAACCAGCTATATTTATCGATATGATCTCTATGTGAAACAGGGAATTTTTATCACGGATAAGGAGGAGTCCGCCTCGTTTGAGTTGAGGGGAAACCTGCTCTTCTTGATGATGGGACATCTTGCGCAAGGGTATATCTTTCGCAGGGAATAGCCATCTCCACTTTAAATTAGAAAAAAGGGGGTGGTAGATCGGTAATGCCACCTTGATACAATATTTCCGCCTAAAAACCGTTTTATAGCCAAACTAATAGACTTGAAACGTCGTTTTCTATATATTTTGCTGGCTATAACGTGGCTGTTGCCTTCGTGCGACCAGGCTAAACTGAGTGTGGCGCGGGAGCAATACCTGCGTGGTGAATACCAAGCCGCCAGTGAGACCTACAGAAAATTGTACCGTAAGACACCGCGTGAGGAGCGAGCCCGACGGGGAATCATCGCTTTTGAGATGGCGGAGAATTATCGCAAACTCAATCAATCTTCCCGTGCCGTCGCAGCATACAGCAATGCAATCCGCTATAACTACCCCGACACCCTCCTCTATCTCCACTATGCCCGGATGTTGCATAGGGAGGGAAACTATAAGGATGCAGCAGAAGCATACCGCCACTTCCTGACATTCCGACCGGATGACCCATTGGCGCTTAGCGGACTTCAAGGGGTGGAAAGGGCAAGGGAATGGATTGAAAATCCAACACGATATGGTGTGGAGAGGATGGAGCTGTTCAATTCCCGCCGGGGGGAGTTCAGTCCGATGCTCTCCCGGGATGGAGAGCGCCTCTATTTCAGCTCTTCGAGAGAGGAGGTGCTGGGTGAAGAGAAGAGTCCCATTACCGGCATGAAATACAACGACCTTTTTCTTTCGGTCAAAAATGTAGATGGAGAGTGGCAGAGAGCCGAAAGAATCAATTCGGATGTGAATACCGAGTACGACGAGGGAACTCCCTCTTTTTCACCGGACGGAGAATGGATGTATTATACTTTTAGTGAGGCAGATCCCAATAAACCAACAACGGCAAAAATTTATCTTTCACGGTGGGTCAACGGCCGATGGAGCAACGGTCGTCCTTTGGAAATCGTGCAGGATGATCAGTTATCCGTTTTTGCCCATCCGGCGATCTCTCCGTCGGGGAGTTGGCTCTACTTCGTCTCCGATATGCCGGGAGGCTATGGAGGAAAGGATATTTGGCGGGCAGCCATCCGGAATAATTTCGAAATACTTTTTATCGAGAACCTGGGACCGGATATCAATACGCCGGGCGATGAGCTTTTCCCCTACCTGCGTAACGATACCACACTCTATTTCTCTTCCGACGGGCATCCCGGCATGGGAGGAGTGGATCTGTTCGTGGCAGTTGCTTTAGAGAAGGAAGATGTTGATTTGAAGAGGATTAACAATTGGAGGGTTGGGGAATTGAGTGATGGAGAGATAGGAAGAGACGGGAACGAGGAGAGTGGGAGATGGGGTAACGAGGAGAAAGGGCGGTGGCGTGTGACGAATCTGGGAGTGCCGCTTAATTCGTCGGCTGACGACTTTGGCATTACGTTCGCGCCGAAAGGGGAGAAAGGTTTTTTCAGTTCTAACCGGAATGATGTAAGGGGGTATGATCATATATACTCGTTTGTATATCCCGAAACAATGGCCCGGGTGAAAAATCTTGCGGCAAATCCGGAAGATGCATTTGCCCCGGATGGCATGGTGACGGTGATTTTGGAAAATATATTTTATGATTTCAACAGTGCCGACTTGCGGCCGGAATCGAAAGAGGAGCTGGCGCTGCTGATTGCTCTGCTCAACGAACATCCATCGGTTGGCATAGCAATCGCTGCCCATACCGACCGGAAAGGGTCGGACGAATACAATAGCGACCTCTCCATCCGTCGAGCGCAATCGGTAGTGAACTACCTCACTACGCACGGCATCGATCCCCGGCGTTTGTCCGCCCACGGTTTTGGTAAAATCCAGCCGATGAAGGTGACCGAGGAGATCGCAGCACAGTTTGACTTCCTGAAAGAGGGAGATTGGCTGACGGAAGAATTTATTGAATCCCTTACACCTGATCAACAGGAAATTGCCGACCAGATCAACCGGAGAACATCTTTCGAAATAATTGATCAAGAACTCAAATTGAATTAATCGACCGAAGAACTTTATATCTTCGGAAGGATTTTATTACCTTTGGACGATAATTTCCGGTAGGATATTGGCTGTTAGTGAAGATGAGTCGACGAGAAAGATATGGCTGTTGGATACTTTTGTCTCTTGTGATTGCAGGAATATTTCCCCTTTCGGGACAGGAGCTGAATGGTGTTGTGAAGGTGAACAGTACTATGGTTCAGGGCGCAAACAGACAGCTGTTCAGTACCCTTGAAGAGTCGTTGCGCAATTTTATCAACGGACGTAAATGGACAGACAACCATCTCCGGAAAGAGGAACGGATCAATTGTTCCTTTACATTGGTCATTACCGAGTTGAACTCCTCCGGAACCTTTAAGGGGGAGTTGTACCTGCAGTCGCATCGGCCGATAGAGAACAGCGCACAGATCACTCCCATGCTGAATGTGCGCGATACGGAGTTGGAATTCGACTATAGCGAACATCAACCCCTGCAATTCGACCTCAATTTTATGCAGGAGAACCTGACGGCAACCATTGCCTATTATCTCTATCTGATTCTGGGACTCGACTATGATTCGAAGTCTCTGTTGGGAGGTACGTCCTGTTTCCGAAATATGGAGTTGATTGCTGCCAACGCGCAATCTTACGGGTGGAAGGGATGGGACCGTCGCAATAACCGCAACCGCTCGGCCATCGCTGTTGCTTTGAATGATGGAGCACAGGAAGAGTACCGACAGATGTGGTTCGACTACCACCGACAGGGATTGGATGTGACGACAGGAAATGGTGAACCGGGATGGGGGAAAATAGTCCCCTCGGTAGAGACATTGTTGGTGTTAAAGACGAAACGACCGACCAGCGTGCTGATAAAACTATTTGGAGATACAAAACTTGAAGAGATGGTGAATCTCCTTTCCAAAGCAGATGAGTTGCAAAAGAGAGAGGGATATGATGCCCTGATGAAGTTGTACCCCGCCCATAATAACCAGTTGGAACGGTTGAGATAAGAGAAGGATATATGTTAAAGTCACTCTATATACAGAATTTTGCGTTGATCGATTCACTTCGGATCGAATTCGATCCCGGCTTTTCAGTGATCTCCGGTGAGACAGGGGCAGGTAAATCGATTATCCTTGGCGCCCTTTCACTGATCCTTGGACAACGTGCCGATCTGAAACAGATCAAGCAGGATGCAGAGAAATGTGTCATAGAAGGTGTTTTCGATCTTTCGGAATACCATCTCGCCGCATTTTTTGAAGAGATGGACTGGGTATATGAGGGTGATGAGACTATCCTTCGACGGGAGATATGGAGCAGTGGAAAATCGCGCGCTTTTGTGAATGACTCGCCGGTCTATCTGAACGACTTGAAAGGGCTGGGAGAGAGATTGATCGATATCCATTCCCAGCACCAGAATTTGTCGCTGAATGATAATCTCTTTCAGTTGAATGTGGTGGATCTGCTGGCCGACACAAAAAAGGAACATGGAGAGTATGAAGAGGCATATGCTCTGTATCGGACCTCTGAACGGATGTTGAATGACCTTCGGGAGCAGTCACGTAAAAACCGTGAAGAGGAAGAGTACCTCCGGTTTCAATATAATGCACTCGCGGGAATGAACCTGCAACCCGAAGAGCAGGTGCAGCTTGAGATGGAGTTGGAAGCCGCTTCCCATGCCGAAGAGATAAAGAGAGGGCTCTACTCGGCTATCGTACTCCTGTCGGAAGAAGAGCGCAGTGTGGAATCGATGCTGCGGACGGCAGCGGAGACACTGCACAATGTACAGCGGTTTTATCCCAAATTATCAGAATTGGCGATAAGGGTGGATTCTGCTTTTATCGAACTGAAAGATGTGCGTGAGGAGATCGCCGGTTATTTCGAAGAGGTGGAGTGCGATCCTGCCCGCAGGCAGCTGTTGGAAGATCGGCTAAGTGCGATTTACGACTTGCAGAAGAAACATTCTGTGACTACGGTGGAGGAATTGATCGGGTTGCGTGATGAGATGGGGCGGAAACTGGAGAGTATTGAGTCGCTCGACGAACGGCTGCAAGTATTGGAAAAGGAGACCGGGGAGAAGCGGAAATCGATGAGGGAGAAAGCGGTATTGTTAACTGAAAAGCGAAAGAAAGCTGTACCACATATTGAAAAAGAATTGGTGGAACGACTTGCTTACCTGCGGATGCCCAATGTGAAATTCCATTGTGAATTCAAATCGAAAGAGACTCCCGATATCACCGGTGCCGATACCGTGCAGTTTCTCTTTTCCGCCAACAAAAATGTGGCGTTACAACCGGTATCCCAAATTGCTTCGGGGGGCGAGATGTCGCGTTTGATGTTGTGCATCAAGGCGATGATCGCGGGAGCCACTTCCCTGCCGACCATCATTTTTGATGAGATCGATACCGGAACCTCGGGTGAAGTGGCCGACAGGGTAGGAACCATTATGGAAGAGATGGGTACCCGGATGCAGGTTGTCGGCATCACACACCTGCCGCAGATCGCATCCAAAGGAACGACCCATTTCCTGGTATATAAGGAGGAGATGGGCAATATCGTAACGACAAGAATAAAAGAATTGACATCCGAAGAGCGGGTGCAAGAGATAGCACGTATGCTGAGCGGTGCCGAAATTACTGAACAGGCAATCGAGAATGCCAAGGTGATGCTGAAAAGAGATTAAAATATGAAGGAAAAAGAGATGATTTTTGGCATTCGTGCCGTTATTGAGGCGGTGGAAGCCGGTAAAGATATAGACAAAGTGATGGTAAAGCGCGAACTGTCGGGCGACCTGTTCCAGGAGATGCAGGAACTGCTTCGCCGCTATGAGATACCAATGCAGAAGGTGCCTTTGGAGAGGATAGAGCGTATCACCCGGAAGAACCACCAAGGGGTGATCGCCTTCACTGCGGCAGTCACCTACCAAAAACTGGAAAATATTGTACCGCTACTCTACGAAGAGGGGAAGATACCGTTTCTATTGCTGCTGGACGGAGTGACCGATGTGCGTAATTTTGGAGCTATCGCCCGCACCTGCGAGGTGGCAGGCGTGGATGCCATCGTAATCCCTGAGAGGGGAAGCGTATCGGTAAATGGTGATGCGATAAAGACCTCTGCCGGCGCATTGCATTCTATCCCGGTTTGCCGGGAGAAAAATCTGAAAGAGGCAATTCTTTTTCTTAAGAACAGTGGCGTAAAAGTGGTGGCGGCTACAGAAAAGGCTGCCTCATTCTATACCCGGACCGATCTCTCTGTGCCGGTCGCCATTGTGATGGGGTCGGAAGATATGGGAGTGGCCCCCGAACATTTGCGTATCTGCGATGAGCTGGTGAGGATACCGCAATCGGGAACAATCCAGTCGCTCAACGTGTCGGTCGCGGCGGGAGTGCTGATCTATGAGGTGGTGCGACAACGGGGATAAGTAGTGGCAATGAGGTGAATCTGTTGAGGTGTTTAACCGGGCGAGTGATAAGAAAAATAGACCAAAATAAAATGAAAAAAGTAATATCAACAAACAATGCACCTGCGGCGATAGGACCATACAGCCAGGCTGTTGAAGCAAATGGGATGTTGTTCCTATCGGGTATGTTGCCTATTGACCCCTCTACCGGAACTATAGTGGAGGGTGGAGTGAAAGAACAAACTACGCAGATATTCAATAATATAGAGGCGGTGCTGAAAGCAGCTGACGTCACAATGGATCACATTGTGAAGACGACGGTCTTCCTGGATGATATGTCGCTCTTCGGGGAGATGAACGAAGTATATGGAAGTCGTTTCAGGGGCACTTTCCCTGCGCGTTCGGCTTTTGCCGTGAAAGCCCTTCCGAAAAATGCACTGGTGGAAATAGAGGTGATCGCCGTACAATAAAAACTCTTACTCGAATAGTGCCGGGAGATTTTCATCTTCTTCCTCCTCCTCCTCTTCAGGTGGGTCTTTCTGCACTATAAAGGCGCTGATTTCCCATAACATATAGATGGGAATGGTTACCACGAAGAGGGAAAATGGATCGCCCGAGGGGGTGATAAGCGCGGCCGCTAAGAGTGAACCTACTATGGCATGACGGCGGAATTTGCGGAAGAAAGAGCGGTAGACCAATCCCAGCTTCGACAACAACCAGAATACCAGCGGTAGTTCGAATACCAATCCCATGATCAAGATAAGGGTGTAGAAGTTGTTCATATAGGAGTCGAGCGAAATTGAGTTCTCGATGGAATCACTCAACTCAAAGGTGATCAAGAACCGAAATATCAGAGGGAATACAATAAAATAACCCACCAGACAGCCTATCAAAAACATGACTCCCCCAAATCCGAAGGCAGTCTTTACTCCTTTTGCCTCGTTCTCATAGAGTGCGGGACTAATAAATTTCCATACCTCATACAATATGTAGGGGATGGTGCAGAGTACGCCAAACATCAACGAGGTGGAGATATAGGTCATAAACTGCGTGGTCATATTGATGTTAAGCATCCGCACAGAAAAAGTATCCGCAGAAAAATCAGGTAAAAAGGGAAAAATTTCCCCCGCCTTCTCAAAAAAACGATAGGTGATAAAATCTGACGACCGAGGTGCCATAATGATGGCATCGAAGATTTTGGGGATAATGATAAAACCCACGACAGAGAAAACCAGAACGGCAATGATAACCCGTATAATGGTCCATCGAAATTCTTCCAGATGATCCCAAAAAGACATTTCTTTCTCTGTCATTTTTATTCAGCTCTATATAATAGACATACGAACAAAAACAACCGACTTCTGGCCTTTTTGTCCTTGAATATTGGGGAATAATAGAAGAGAAGCCCGGCCAGAGTAATATTGGACGGGTCTTCTCCGTTGCGTTTAGTTGTTAGTTGTTAGAGTTGTTATCTGTCGGTTCGGCTTTGATATCATCTTCGATATCCTTCAACCCTTTTTTAAAGCTTGTGATGCCCTTACCGAGGCCTTTCATAAATTCAGGTATTTTTTTTCCTCCGAAAAGGATCAGAATAACCAAAACTATGATAGGTATTTCCCATCCGTTCAAATTAACTAAAAATGGATTCATAAGTGCGATATGTTTAATTTGTTTATACTATAC
>JAAYFR010000159.1 GCA_012728155.1 Bacteroidales bacterium
AAGGGTATATACAAAATCGATATACTGGCCGGGGCTTTGCTGCAGCCGCATAGTGACGGAATGATTGTCGCCTCCTGCAACAGGAGTAAAAATATGCTCTTCGGTAGAGAGATGGACGCTGTTGCGGTTGAACAGATTGAGATTGAAGCGTGCTTCATCGCGCCCGTCGAACAACAGCAGGTTCTCTCCCGAATGATGGAGGTATTCTTTCAATTGTACGGACTGGATGGCACCTCCACGTGTACTGAGGAGGATACGCACCTTTTCATTCTCAAGGACGACACTCTCTTCCTGCACCGCAGAAGAAATTGAGGGCTGCTGTGCTAAAGTTTCCAAATCTTCACTTTGCCCCAAAGTCGAAACGGTAGTGGTATCAATAGCGGACGAAAAAGAACCTGCACTAAAAAAATCAGCAACGACGTTCTTTTCGGCATCTCCGGACAGTGCTATATCCGGTTGCATTCCCGGATCCTTTTGCAGAGCCTCTAATTGCGCCCGTTCTGTTTCTACCATCGCGATAGAATCGCGCATGCGCTGCTGCGCCTCAATCTGTTCACGATTGGGTCTATTATATATAGTGAAAGCTATAATGATGGCTGTGATAAGCAGCAATCCTGTAACCGTATTTTTATCCATTATCAGTTTTTATTATTTACGTGCATCATGTAATTCCGCTGCAGCCTGCATAAAGCTCATAAAAAGTGGATTTGGCGAAATAACAGTACTATTGTACTCAGGATGGAACTGTGTGCCAAGATACCAGCGGAGATGAGGGACTTCTACCACTTCCACCAGATCCGAATCGGGATTGACACCGGTACATTTCATACCACCTGCTTCAAACTGCTCCTTATATATATTATTAAACTCGTAACGGTGGCGATGACGTTCATTCACTTTAATCTTTCCGTAGGCCTTGTAGGCTAACGACCCCTTCTTAATAATACAATCATAGGAGCCGAGACGCATCGATGCGCCCATATTGGTGATATGCTTCTGTTCTTCCATCAGGTCGATTACCTTGTCGGCTGCCTGAGGATCTAACTCCGACGAGTTGGCATCCGCAATATGGAGGACAGAACGTGCATATTCAATCACCATACATTGCATACCAAGGCAAATTCCAAAGGTAGGAATATCTTTTTCACGCGCATAACCCAACGCCAAATATTTTCCTTCAATACCCCTCTGTCCAAAACCGGGAGCAATCACAATACCATCGGCACCCCATAAAGTCTCCTCAACATTCTCTTCAGTAATCTTCTCAGAGTGACATAGATCTAATTTTAATTTCCTGTCGTTATAAATGGCAGCCTGAGAAAGTGCCTCGTTGATTGATTTATAAGCATCCGGTAATTCGGCATATTTCCCTACCAATTTGATGCAGACCTCCTTCTTTGCGTTCTTACGTTTCTGAAGGAAAGCTTTCCAAGCATCCAGGTTGGCATAACCTTCTACGGGCATATTCATTTTACGCAATACCACTTCGTCCATACCTTGTTTCTGCATCATAACAGGTACTTCATAGATAGTGGAGACATCCACCGATTGCATCACGGCACCCTGTTCAACATTACAGAATAGAGCTACCTTATCAAGGATATCTTTGTTGAGGTTACGATCCGTGCGAAGCACAAGCATGTCCGGTTGAATACCGAGCGACTGCAACTCTTTGACGGAGTGCTGTGTAGGCTTAGTCTTCATCTCTCCTGCTGCGGCAATATAGGGAACATAAGTAAGATGAAGACAAAAACAGTTGCGTCCTAACTCCCATCGGAGTTGTCGTACTGCCTCAAGGAAAGGGGTAGATTCAATATCTCCCACTGTACCTCCAATCTCGGTAATCACAAAATCAAACTTACTCTTCACCCCAAGTGACTTGACATTGCGTTTGATCTCATCGGTAATGTGTGGGATAACCTGTACTGTCTTTCCGAGATATTCTCCACGGCGTTCCTTATCAATTACACTCTGATAAATTCGCCCTGTGGTGATATTGTTCCCTTTGGTAGTCTGTATGTTAAGAAAACGCTCATAATGCCCCAAGTCGAGATCTGCTTCATGTCCGTCTACTGTTACATAGCATTCGCCATGTTCGTAAGGGTTGAGTGTTCCCGGGTCGACATTGATATATGGATCGAACTTTTGGATAGTGACTTTATAGCCTCTTGCCTGCAATAACTTACCCAGTGATGCAGCAATAATACCCTTTCCCAGAGATGAAACCACACCGCCTGTAACAAAAATATACTTTGTATCGGACACAATTGTGAATGTTTAACGTGAATGAATTTTTCCAAGATGCAAAGATAGTAAAATGTGACTAATGTGCCAATATGCCAGTGAAACTAATTGAAAAAGAAATGAGAAATTAGAAGTTCAAGAATAAAAATTTCACATTCATTTTAACTTCTGAAGTTTTGAATCTAAAATCTTTTATCACACCACAACCAGAGAAGCGTTTTCGCAACGCATGATTTTTCCGGGGAAAGCTTGTACAATAGAATAATTATGGGTGGACATGATAACGGCGGTGCCTCGGCCCGATATCTCCTGTAGGAGGGCGACGATCTGACTTCCGGTCTCAGGGTCGAGGTTGCCTGTCGGCTCATCAGCCAAAATCAGAGCAGGCGAATTGAGCAGGGCACGGGCAATTACCACACGCTGCTGTTCACCACCCGACAATTCGTGGGGCATCTTATAGGTTTTATTTTGCATCCCTACCTGAATCAACACCTCATTAATTCGATCCTTGATCTCACGACGGTTTTTCCAACCGGTGGCACGCAACACAAATTCGAGATTTTTTTCTACACTCCGGTCGATAAGTAATTGGAAATCCTGAAAAACAATACCTATCTTCCTGCGAAGAAAAGGGATCAGTCGACGTTTGATACCAACCAATTCATAGTCGAACACCCGAGCACTCCCCTCTTCGATGGGAAGCTCAGCATACATGCTTTTCATCAGGGTGCTTTTTCCGGAACCGACCTTGCCTATGATATAGAGAAAATCGCCTCGATTGACAGTTAGATTAACATGGCGAAGGATAATATTTTCTTCACGGCTAAGCTCTACGTTCGAATAATTGACAAGTTGTTCCTGCACCATTGTTTTTATTTTATAAATTGAATTGTAAATGGATATTTCCAATATTCCCCATTATTTGCTTTCACTGAAGCAATCACAATAAAAATAGCAAAGAGTAAACCCAATACAACAGCCACGGGGATACCAATCACAGTAACACAAAGCACAACCGCATAGATAGCATAGCTAATCATGGCATTGAGGATGTTCTTGCCGTGGGTATCAACATTGCTATTGCTATCTTTTTGAGTAGTCCACATCAGGATAGGCACTATAAAACCAGCCAGCGGAACAATGGCACCGGCAAATTGAGTGAGATGCATAAGCATCAGATAGGTGTTCTCTTCAAATCCGAATAGCGGTTTCTTGGTAGTTTTGCTAAAACTACTCCTTGGTTCGTTGAAAATTTTTTCTTTCTCACGCTGATATTCCTCTTCGGAAATACTTCCTTTTTCCCGTAATTCATCGAGAATTTTTAAATCTTCGTATTTCATCTTTTATAGGATTTGATGGGTGAATAATAATTATGACCTATGAAGTTAAGAAGTTTGAATCAAACATATTCAATTTTACAAAGATAGATTTTTTTTCGAATATCGTCGTTTTTTAAGAAAAATAATTACGATCACGGTAGCAACAAGCGATCCAAGGATATCGGCAATCCAATCGGCCCATTCTGCACTGCGAAATACAAAGAAATATTTCTGTAACAATTCGATTACTCCTCCATAGAAAACAGGAACAAAAAATCCCCACAAGAGCCACCGTAAAAGAGGTGGATTTCCCTTACATAACCTGAAATAGTCTATCAGCGAAACGGAAGAAAGGAGAAAAAACATGCCAAAATGTGCCAATTTATCCCATGGAATACCTTCCGGCATATCCGGTATTTCGGAAGAAGAGATAAGACAAGTAGCAATAAAAATCAATATTACAATAAGCAACGGTAAAAATATATAACGAAGTAGGGATTTCATAAACTAAGACTTTAGTAAAAAACTGCAGAGATAACAATAAACCAACTGTTTTTGTTTCGATATATCTCTGTTTATCCCGACAAAAAACAAAAACGATGGATTTTACACAGCAATGCAAACAAAGATTTATAAAAATATAACTAAAACCATGTTCCATTTTCATCAAAAATTTGTTCCTTTGCCAATTAATATGAATAGAGAGGTGAATAATAATATTTATACATATCAAGCAAACATGAGAAGGGTTATTTTTACTATACTGTTGACTCTTATAACATTACAACTATCTTCACAAGCGCCGGCCGACAATAAAAATCAACGTTATTTCGACATCAATAAGAATGTCGACATCTTTAATTCGGTAGTGCGTGAATTGGATCTGTTCTACGTGGACAGCATTGAAGTGAACAACTTAATACAGAATAGTATACGCAACATGTTGACTCGCTTGGATCCCTATACCGAATATTACGCCGAAGAGAATATGACCGATCTTCAGTTCATGACAACTGGTGAATACGGAGGAGTTGGGGCGATCATTTCTTACAACAATGGACAAGTTATAATTAATGAGCCTTATGAGGGACTTCCGGCAGATAAAATGGGCTTAAAAGCGGGCGACGCCATCTTGGAGATCGATGGAAACGATATGCGGAAATCATCCGTGAAAGAGGTAAGCGACAAACTGAAAGGGACACCGGGTACATCACTCGAATTGACAATCCTCAGACCGGGAGAAGAAAAGGAGAGAAGAGTAAAGATTACAAGAGAGAAGATTGAGGTCGACCCCATTACTTATTCTGGAGTGAGTAGTGATAAGATCGGTTATCTTCATTTTGGAAGCTTTACCACACGAAGCGCCGACCGAGTAAAAAGAACGATACAGGATCTAAAAGAGGAGGGCGCAACATCGCTGATTCTCGATCTACGCGGTAATGGAGGTGGTATCCTCGACGAAGCAGTAGATGTAGTCAATCTCTTTGTCCCGAAAGGGGAGGAAATTGTATCAACCAAGGGAAAGGTAAAGCAATGGGACAGAACCTATCTGACGCGCAATCAACCATTGGATGAAATTATTCCCATTGTGGTATTGATCGATACCGGTTCGGCATCTGCATCGGAGATCGTAGCGGGAGGACTTCAGGATCTCGACAGGGCAGTTATAGTAGGTAACCGCTCGTTCGGGAAGGGATTAGTGCAAACACCACGCGACCTACCATATGGTGGAAACATAAAAATTACCACTTCAAAATATTATATACCGAGTGGACGTTGTATCCAAGCGTTGGATTATTCTCGCCGCAATCCCGACGGAAGTGTGGCACGCGTACCCGACTCACTGACCAATCTATTTCAAACGCGCAATGGACGTGAAGTACGCGACGGAGGTGGAATTACACCGGATATTACCATCCCGCAGCCTACCGGGGGAACAATCGCTTATTACTTAATGACGGATAACGTGATCTTTGATTATGTCACAGAATGGGTACAACAACACAAAGAGATCGCTCCTCCCCATCAATTTAGGCTTTCGGGAGGGGATTATGAAGTATTCAAGGAGTTTGTGAAGAACAAGAATTTCGAATATGACCAGTTGAGTGAGCATTCCCTGCAACAACTAAAGGCCATGATGGAATTCGAAGGCTATATGGATGTGGCTAAAGAAGAATTTGCAGCATTGGAAGCGAAGCTGCATGCAAATCTTGATCGTGACCTGGAACTCTTTAAAGAGGATATTTCCAGCATGATCGAATCAGAGATTGTGCAGAGGTTCTACTATAAAAAGGGGGTTCTTCTGCATCAATTATCCAGCGACAAAGTGTATGATAAGGCAGTGGAGATCTTACGTGATCCGGAGATATACCAATCGATACTTCACCCTCGACCGGAAAAGGTGCCTCCTGCCACGAAACTAAAGGAGAGACTGGAAAACCAATATTCGTGAGAAAGTGACTAAGTGTAAGTGTTAGATACACTTCACAACAATTATACCGGTACAGGACGACTGCCCGCCACAGTAATCGTGGAGACTCTTTTGATCGATCACCACTTTCCCTTGTCTGGATGAGGCATGTATAAAAGTGAGTTTATCTCTATCCTGAAAGGAAAATCCCATATGTGTGACATCTAATCCCTTTAGAGTGGTAGTGAAGGCAATCACTGAGAAATGGGGAATTAAATCCTTCTTATCAGCTATCGATTCTTTGGGTAAATAATAAAATCCTCCCCGTTCATTGACCCTATTTTCACACAGTTCCATCTCCTTGAGTAACGCATCATCGCTCTTCAATTGTTTGTAAGCATCACGATGAGTAGTCATAAAATCAATCGTTTTCTCCTCAAGGATACCTCCCAATCCGGCAGATATATTCTTCAACAACCCTTTTTTCTCATTGTCATAAAGCCAGTCCGTAGTATAATGAAGCCTGGAAGCATATCCTTGCAGGTTGCCGCCGCGATAACGGATATATTGTAACTCATTGAGAAAACTATCAAAATCAGGATTGATCGAACAGGCAGTACGAACCAGTGCAATCACCGACTCAACAAAAGTAGTACAATCGAATTGGCGCAGATTAACAACCAGCCTCTCGTCGTTATCTATCTCCAATGTATGAGACACATAAGGAGTATCACGAAAGAAAAGTGCTGTTTTTTCGAGCAGGCTATCAGTCGAAGCCAATCTCCAAGGAGCGATATAGGCAATATAACGATCGAATATCTGCCGATCTTCGGAGGTATAAACCTTTTCCCGGGAGGAAGCAGTCATCACACCCGTAGTTTCAACCATCGCCACAGAAGAGAAGATCATTAGCATTCCTACCAGGAAAAGGAGAACTATCAACCTTTTCATTCTTATCATTATATTGGTTGTTTCTTGTAATCTCAATCTCTTATCAACTCCATTCAATCTCCTATTCATTAAAACGGTGCTGTAGCTTTCGATATCAGATATGCATCCATGAGGGTAATGGCCGCCATAGCCTCCACAATGGGAACCGCCCGGGGCAACACACAAGGGTCATGCCGTCCACGTGCTTTAATGGTCGTATCATTACCATGTATGTCTACCGTCTGCTGTTCCCGGAGGATAGTAGAGACCGGCTTGAAAGCCACCCGAAAATAGATATCCTGTCCATTGGAAATACCCGCTTGGATACCACCCGAATTATTAGTACGGGTGTTCACCCTGCCGTTGTCGTTATAGAAAGAGTCATTTACTTCGGAACCGCGGGCAGTCACCTCAAATCCGGAACCATATTCGAACCCTTTCACGGCATTGATACTCAACATGGCGGAACCCAACATGGCATGGAGCTTTCCGAAAACCGGTTCACCCAACCCTACCGGCACACCTTTGACCACACAAGTGATGGTACCGCCAATGGTATCGCCTTGATAACGGACCTCTTGGATCAATTTTATCATCCGCTCCGCAATATCTGGATCGGGGCAGCGAACAAAATTTTCTTCCGTGCGAGAAAGGTCATATATCTTGTAACCTTTCTCTAATGCAATATCTCCTACCTCCGAAGTATAGGCAGTAATATTTATATTGAGATGGCGAAGATAAAGTTTTGCCAAAGCACCAGCTACCACACGTGCAATGGTCTCTCGTGCTGAGGAGCGTCCCCCACCCCGATAATCACGAATACCATATTTCAACTGATAAGTGAAATCGGCATGTGAAGGACGAAAAGCCTCTTTGATATTATCGTAATCGGACGGCTGCTGATTCTCATTTCTCACCAAAAAACCGATGGGTGCACCTGTCGTCTTATTTTCAAATATTCCGGAAAGGAACTCCACCTTATCCGACTCCTTTCGGGGTGTAGTGATCCGAGATTGTCCGGGACGGCGTCTGTCGAGTTCAGATTGTATAAAATCCATATCGATCTCCAAACCTGGAGGACAACCATCTATCACTCCTCCCACACCAACACCGTGTGATTCGCCAAATGATGTCAACCTAAATATTGTTCCGAATGTATTCATTTTGTTTCATCTCTTTTAGCAGCCTGATCCTCCCTCTGGTCTAGTTGTATATATGGGGAATATTCATCGGTTAGCAGCAACCACAACCTCCCGAAGCACAGCCACAGCCCTCTTCACTGGAGTCGCAATCACCCGATCCGCAACCACAGCAGCCACCGGAAAAGAGAGCAGCGATCTCTTCCGCAGAAGCTTCCCGCACACCAATAACAGTTCCTTCAAAGTGCATGATCTCACCTGCCAGAGGATGGTTAAAATCCATAGTAACCGATTCGCTTTCAACCGATACAACTGATCCCATAAGCCGATTACCAGAGGAGTCCATCATTGGAAGTGTATTTCCTTCAAAAAGCACCTCCTTATCGATTTTCCCATCGATTTCAAAAATATTCTTAGGCAATTCAACTATTTTAGTGTCGTCATAATCACCATAAGCCTCTTCCGGAGAAAGACGAAAGGAGAATCTGTCACCCTGTGAAAGCCCTCTGAGTTGATCTTCAAACGCCTCGAGCATGGAGTTAGTGCCGAAAATAAATTCCAACGGCTGTTGCACAGTTGCCTGTTCCATCAATTCCCTCTCTTCGCCTTCGCCTACATTCAGGTCGTAAGTAACGGTAACATACTTGTTGTCTGATATTTGCATTGTTTGTATTATTAATATTTCAAATTTCTATAATTCTTCTGTTCAACTTTAATTTTTGATTATGTCGATTTTCAATTCCAACTTCTAACTTCTAACAACTCAACAGCATCGATGTTTAAAGATCTACTGCTTTTTTTAAATTATCTAACCCCTTTTCGAGGAGGCTACGTGGACACCCCACATTAAGCCGCATGAAACCCTCGCCGCCCTGACCAAACATCGTACCGTCGTTCAACGCCAGATGGGCTTTTTCCACGAAGAGCTTCACAAGATCCTGTTGCGATAAGTTAAGCGCGCGACAGTCGAGCCATACCAGAAAAGAGGCTTCAGGTAAAATTGCTTTTATCTCGGGAATGTTCTCCTTCAGATAGCTATCCACAAAATCGATATTGTTCTGCACATACTCAAGCATCTGATCGAGCCAATCCTCACATTCGTCGTATGCGGCACGGGTAGCAGTAAAGGCAAATATAGTACCCTGTTGCAATTCACGCGGTTCAAGGTAAGCAAGATACCTTTTTCTGATTGTTTTATTGGTAATAATGGCAAACGAGCTGACGATACCGGCAATATTAAAGGTCTTGCTAGGCGCCATTAGCGTAAGCGAGATCTCCTCCGCCTTTGCCGAAGCAGTGGCAAAGGAGGTGTGTTGATGTCCCGGTAATGCCATATCGGCATGGATCTCATCAGAGACAACCAAAATATTATTTTCGTAGCAAATATCAGCCAGTTCGTCCAATTCTGCCGGCGACCAGGCCCTCCCTCCGGGGTTATGGGGATTACAAAGTATTAGCATCTTACAGCGGTTATTGGCTACGATCTTGCGCAAACCTTCGAAATCCATTTTGTACTGCCCATCGTCTAAGATAAGTGGGTTATTGACCACCTCACGCCCAAGTGATGAGGTGACAATACGAAATGGATGATACACCGGAGGCTGGATGATGATTTTATCACCTTTTCTGGTGAACACATCAATAGCAAAGGCAACTCCTTTCACCACTCCGGGCACAAAAATGATATGCTCATCATGCACCTTCCAACGGTGACGTCTTTCAATCCAGTTGACGATGGAAGAGGTATACGCTTGAGAAGGTAGCGTATAGCCAAAAACAGCATGAACCACACGTTGCCTCAACGCTTCCACAATGGCTGGCGGAGATTTGAAATCCATATCTGCTACCCAAAGCGGGATAAGGTCTTCATGTCCAAATAACGGTTTTAACTTTTCCAGTTTGATACAATTACTACCCGAACGATCTATTATTTCATCAAAATTATATCGCATATCTTTGTAAATTATAACCTCTTTCTTCTTTCATACAAAACCTATTATTCTCAATAATAGACTGATGGAAATGACAAATTGTCAACCTTTTTCCCTCCAAAATTAAGTGATTCCACTGCAAATCCGATCATAAACTGATGAGAAACAATTCTGGTGACCAGTTCACTCACATGCGTGTCATAATAATCACCTAAATAGGCTGCACGGAAAGTGATATTGTGTACCGGTACGTCGATCGAAAAATAGTTGCGTAATGCTTGCAGGTTATGGAAAGAAGCAAAGTGTAGAGTTCCTTTATTATTTCCGAGCGTAAATATTTCATAATAGGAATGTCCATACTCTGGCGAGAAGAGCATACCGGCAAAGGGTGTAGTGAGCTGCCACCGGAAAGTGAATATCTTCCAGTTATAGATAGCCATAGCTGAAAGGCTGAAGTTGGTGGAGAGCTTCAACGATCCGGGGTTGTTGGAATTTCGCATATTGTATAAACCACCGAGCGAAGCTTCCCATCCACCCCCGCCATAAAACCTTAAATTTGAGCCGACAAACAAGGGGTAGAATCCGGTGAGTCGATAATCGAGATTACCGTAATATTCCGAAGAAGAGGCTGTAGGATTCTTAGTGATGGCAGTCTGTATAAGGAACTGCTGCTGTAAAAGAAGGTTGTTGTTAAAATAAGAGGTTCCTTTTATGCGGTCATGCATAAGAGAAATACTAATACCACTATATTTCAGAGGGGAGAGATAGGTATCGTTTAGAAACGACTTGCCAACACCCAGAAGGATAGCCTGATTGACAGGATCTACCTCAAGGAAAGAAGAGTGTTTTTCTTGAGAAACCGCCATACAAAGTAGACCGATCCATATAGCAATCAAAAGCGCCGTTTTCTTCATTATATCTATTTCTGCAGGATTAGAATAATTTCATCTGGCCGGTAATCTCATCACGCAAATCTGCATCGGAGATATTTTCTTCGGAATTTTCTTCATTTTCTTCACCAATTTCCACTTTCATTGCCTGTTGCGGCTCTTCTTCCGACTCAGGGAAGCGTTGTGGTTCCAATTCTTCTACCTTTGTCACCTCGAAATTGGAGATACGCTTTCCTTTTGCCCTATAACTTTTTACACCAATGAATTCCTCTACATCAACCTCTAATGGATCACGAAAACTGTCATGTCCGCCAAAGAGCGCTTTAATCCTCGGATAGGGCGTGTCGGTTAACAGAAACAGTTGAGATTCAACGTTCTCACCTGTAAAGCGAACTGGTTTTTCGGAAGGATCAAAAGTAAACCGTTTCAGATAAGCATACCCTTGATCAGCATCAAAGAGAGCTGCCGTCCACACTTTATGCTCATCAAACTTCTCAATATGAAGAATATTTTGCGGGAAATGGTTGGTGAGGTCAAAATTGCAGATGTAATATTCACCATCGGTAGTGACTACCAGGATCATGTCATCACCCTGAAACTCACCAAGGAATTTACCGCTACCTTCGTAGTTGAGACGAAGGACATCGGGGTCGAACCATACTTTACGCCCACCGAGTGTCGACACTCCTTTCTGTTTCAACTGGATACGGTGCACTTCAACCTTGGTAAGGATATTTCCCATGGCTTGTCTCCCTTTGATCTCTATTTCACTGAAATCCTTCTCGAACTGAAGAATACGCATACGGGGCTTGGGTTTCAGAATCACTTTGATAGTCTCTGCCTCCCCATTAGGATTGACGCTAAAATAAGCGATGCGCGAACCCGGTTTTCCACGAGTAAGATCGTACTCTTTGTCACGTGTGACCCCTGTAACTGCGAACCGTTTGATGTAGTGCGGCGCTTTCTTACCGTCGCGGTATACCACATTATAAATAGTACGTTTATCGTTCCTCTTAAAAACACCCACATAGAGGATTCCTTTACCGACAAACATCTTGTCACTCACTTTCACTACCTTATACTTGCCATCTTTGAAGAAGACAATGATATCATCGATATCGGAACAGTTGCAGACAAATTCGTCTTTTTTCATACCGGTACCAATAAACCCCTCTTCCCTATTTATATAGAGCTTTTCATTGGCTTCTACCACTTTGGTGGCTTCGATATTTTCGAAACTACGAATGATGGTATGTCGCGGGAAGTGCTTACCATACTTTTCTTTGAGCATCAGGAACCAGGCGATGGTATAATCTACAAGATGATCGAGATTATGGTCGATCTCCTCTATCTCCTCTTTCAGTCTGGCAATCAGTTCATCCGACTTGTCGGAATTGAACTTGAGGATACGTCCCATTTTGATCTCCATCAATCGAAGGATATCCTCACCTGTAATTTCACGAAGGAAAGAGGATTTATAGGGTACGAGACGTTGATCGATATGGGCAACGGCCACATCCATGCTCTTTGCATTTTCAAACTCCTTGTCCTTATAGATACGCTCTTCGATAAATATTTTTTCGAGTGACGCAAACAAAAGGGACTCCTGCTTTTCACCCTTTTCAATCTCCAATTCATTGCGAAGCAGCTCCCGGGTAGTATTCACCGACGAGCGCAATAGATCACTCACAGTTAGGAAATGGGGCCTGTTGTCGTCAATCACACAACAGTTGGGAGAGATGCTGATCTCGCAATCGGTAAAGGCATAAAGGGCATCAATAGTTTTATCGGAAGAGACACCGGGTGCCAGTTGCACCTGTATTTCCACATTTTGTGCAGTGATATCGTCCACCTTCCTAATCTTGATTTTCCCTTTTTCATTCGCCTTGAGAATAGAATCTACCAATCCTGCGGTTGTTTTTCCGTAAGGTATATCTTTTATTACTAATGTCTTGTTATCTATTTTGGCGATGGTAGTCCGGATTTTCACCGAACCGCCTCTTTCACCATCGTTATATCTCTCCACATCGATGTATCCACCGGTCTGAAAATCGGGATAAAGGGTAAACTCTTTCTCCTGTAAATAACGCACGGCTGCATCGCACACTTCGTTGAAATTGTGGGGCAATATTTTGGAAGAGAGTCCTACAGCAATTCCTTCAGCTCCCTGTACCAGCAGGAGGGGAAATTTAGCAGGAAGTGTGACCGGCTCTTTGTTACGCCCGTCATAGGAAGCTTTCCACTCAGTGGTCTTCGAATTAAAGAGTACTTCAAGGGCAAACTTATTCAGGCGTGCCTCAATATAACGAGGTGCGGCAGCACCATCACCGGTAAGTATATTTCCCCAGTTACCTTGGCAATCGATCAGCAGCTCTTTTTGACCAAGCTGTACCAGCGCATCGCCTATAGATGCATCGCCGTGCGGATGATACTGCATGGTGGTACCGATTATGTTTGCCACCTTGTTGTAACGTCCATCGTCCATCCGCTTCATAGCATGTAAGATACGACGTTGAACAGGCTTAAGACCATCTGAAATATGCGGTACAGCACGCTCAAGAATCACATAGGAGGCATAATCGAGAAACCAGTTCTGATACATCTTGGAGAGGTTGAGTGAACTATCATCGCCCAACCTTACCGGCACTTTGGAGCCAGAAAAAGAATCAGAGGGACGAGAAATTTCGTCCTCTTTCATATTTTTATTTCTCTCTTTTGTATCGTCGTCGTTATCCAATTTGGAAGGCATATATTTTTAGAATAAAGAATAAATTAACAAGCAAATTTACTCATATGCCAATTAATTCATTAGTCTTATTGATACTATGTGTCACCCCTTGACAGGATCAGCATTCCGACACATTAAATCATTGTTCAAAGATAATAATTTTAAGAAGAATCACAAAATCAAAAAGTCCACTCCTGAGAGGTCTTCGCCTTATTGGTTTCCGTGGGAATGGTTAGCTGGGTTTTGATCGGTTCATTCGTATTGTTCTGCACTCCTGAACCTTTATAATACTGCAACGCAGTTGGCATGATGGATTCAATTCGTGCGATACGCTTACTATCGGTAGGGTGTGTGCTCAAAAATTCAGGTACCTGTGCGCCTTCTGAGCTCTGTGCCATTCTTGTCCAGAAAGGGACTGCAATTTGGGGATTATAGCCGGCAATCGCCATCAGTATCAAGCCAATCTCGTCAGCTTCATATTCCTGCTTACGGGCATAGGGCATCATAATACCATATTGTGCTCCCAAGCCAAAAACAGTACCTCCCAATTGCTGCATGGCTTGCGAATTACCCAAGAGTCCTCCCGCGATTGCACCGCCGTACTGCAAGGCAAGCTGTTGACTCAACCTCTCACTGGAGTGACGGGCTATTACATGGGCAATCTCATGCCCAACAACCACCGCCAGTGCCTCTTCAGTCTGTGTGACGGGCAATAATCCGGTATAAATAACCACTTTGCCGCCAGGCATTGCAAAAGCATTGACACTATTCTCTTTCACCAAATTAAATTCCCATGAATAGTTATCGAGTTCCGAAGCATATCCATTATTGGTATAAAAAATATTCACTGCATTGGCTATTCGGGTACCAATGCGGTTAACCATTTGTGCATTGGCTGAGCCTTTCTCAACAGGAGCTGTACGCATGAACTCCTGGTATTGCTGCAAACTCAACGCAATAACTTCTTCATCGGATACTAATTGTAACTGTCTCCTTCCGGTAAACGGCACACTTCCACATGATTCCATAAAAAGCACTGTAATGAACATTACAAATGTAAGTGTTATCGTTTTTTGTAAATTATTTTGCTCCATAGTTTTTAATATTTGAATTTAATACCATCGATTTTGCAATTCAAGACTCCAAGAAAAAAATCTTCAAATCATAAGTTGAGACAATGTGTGGCAAAACCAAAATCAACAAGTTCAAATTATGAAATCTTGACAAAAATATAAAAAAAACGATTCATTGTGACGCAAATCTGCATAAAAAAGAGTAGCCTGTCTATAAATTGTCAACTGGCTACTCTTAAAACATAATTTATTGTGCGGAATATAGGTTTTATCTCCTAAGCCTGCTGAGTGAGCGAACCAATGCTTCATCAGCTCCAATTTTGCGAATGGCAAGAATAGTGAGAATAATTGCAATCACAGGCATGATAATTCCTATACCTATTTTTTGGAAATGAAGTGTCTCTATAGAAGAAAGCCGATAGATAATATATCCAAAATAGAGATAAAAACCTATCATAAGGATTATATTAAAGATGGAAAAACGTATCTGCAACATCCTATTCTTATAGAGAAAAACCGTAAGAAGGGCCAGTATCGAACTGGCAGCACCTATGACGAACAAGCCCCAAGTAGAGTCGTGGAGCTGACCGTTCACATAAATACCCATCGCTTCAAATAGAGCTTGGTCTGTATTAAATAAGAAAATAGCCAAAGGGGTTACGGAAGCGATCAACATGGCAGCTGCCGCCAAAAGAAGAAAAACCGATTGAATACGTTGCAGCATACTATCCGAACATTTCTTTTTCCTTCGACGGATTACGGTAATATATTTCCCCTTCTTTCCACTCTTCTATCGACAACAACGAGGGCTTAGGTAATTTTTCATAGAAGCGGGAAATCTCTATCTGTTCGTGATTTTCGAACACCTCTTCCAGATTATCGCTGTAAGAGGCAAACTCTTGTAGTTTAGCATCAAGATCTTGTTTCATCTCAACAGCCAACTGATTAGCTCTCTTACTGATAACCATCACCATTTCATACACATTACCCACCGGTTCCGACATGTTCATCACATCACGTGTTTCAGTGTTAGTGCTTGCCGCAATTTTCTTATAATCCATTTTTATGATCTGTCTTGTTTTTTATTTTATTTAATTGATCTCATTGATCAGGTTGTTGGAAGCTTTTCTATTTTCTCTTGTGCCTCGCGATAATATTTGTCGGCCTCAGTCATATATTTACCTTCCGGAAATGAATTTTTATAATTGAAATATTCATCTACTACCAAACGATAACGCTCAGGTTGTGTACGCAACGTGCTATTCTGTGCATACTCAAAACGAGCACGCAAGATAATCATCTGGTATTCCTCCAAATATTTGGAAAAAGGATAGCTTTTCATTGCCTCACGGGCAGTGATGACAGACGACTCGTAATTATTACCCATATAATTTCCAAGATTCAGATAGAGTTGAGCGGCCAACAGCTCTTTATATGCTAATTTTTCCTGTAACTCAAATAGATATCCTTTCGCCTGTTCAGCTCTATCAGTCTGTGGATAACGCTCTATATATTTTTGGAACTCAACAATGGCTGTATAGGTCTTCGTCTGATCCAGACGGGCTTCGGGAGAATCTAAATACATGCCGTACGCCGAATAGAAAAGAGCCGGCTCAGCATATTCACCATTGGGGTAAGTATTATAATATGAGGTAAACCACTGCGTGGCCGAATAATAATCTTTTGCGTTGTATTGACTCTGAGCCAAGAGATAAAGTGACTCCTCGGCTTGTGCCGTTCCCTTCATAAAGGTAACCAGTTCTTCCAACAATGCGGTGGAACGGTTATATTTCCCCTCCTCAAAATACTTTTTGGCATAACTATATTTCAAGTCTCTGTCAGTACTTTTCAAAATCTTGTTGTACTCGCTACAAGAACTCAACAACAAAGCAAGCAGTAAAAAGTAACTCAGTTTTATTCTCATTACTTCACAAATGGGTTTTAGTGTGCAAATTTACTGAATCTTTCTCATTAATGAATCACAGTTCAACTGATTTTATTCAATTTTAGGATTTTGATGCAGCAAACTCCATGATGCTATCTACATATTTTCTGTTATTAGAGAGTTTAGGCACTTTGTTCTGTCCCCCTATTCTTCCTCTGGATTTCAACCAATTATAAAAAGTATCTTTTTCCATTGCTCTTATAATCGGCATATTGAGCGAAAGATTATATGAACGTTTTGCCTCGTAATCGGAATTCAACCGCTTTAGAATCTCATCAAGAATATGGGCAAATTCATCCAAATCACCACTGTCCGGCATCATTTCAAACTCAATGAGCCATTCATGAGCACCATTACGAAAATCTCCAAAATAAACCGGTGCCGCAGTATACTCGGTCACTTTTGCTCCCGTCAGACGACACGCTTCATCGATGGCTTTATCGGCATTCTCAACAATCAACTCTTCACCAAAAGCATTGATAAATTGTTTGGTACGCCCTGTTATCTTAAAAAGATAAGGGAGTGTAGAAGAGAACTGAATGGTATCGCCTATCCTGTAACGCCAAAGCCCCCCACTGGTGGAAATTACAACAGCATACTGTACTCCCACCTCCACCTCACACAAAGGCACTGCAACCGGATTATCTTTATCCCACTCATTCACAGGAATAAATTCATAATATACTTCATTGTCAAGTAGCAACAGCATATCTTTGGATGTCGGCGCGTACTGTACGCCGAAAAATCCTTCAGAAGCATTATAAGTTTCCCAATAACACATCTTTGCTGAAGGGATTAATTTTTCATACTGTTCCTGAAACGGCAGAAAACTAACCCCACCATGAAAAAACACTTCGAGACGTGGCCATAGTTCGAGGATGGTAATGCCTCTCTCCTCCACAATCTTTTTCAGGAGCACCAATACCCAGGAAGGAACGCCTACCATAGCACGAATATCAGCATGCATCGCATAATCTACTAATTTTTGCAATTTTTCCTCCCAATCGGGTATCAATGCAATGCTTTCAGGCGTCCTACTCCTCTTGGCCACTACCGGCAGGTTTTTCATTAAAATAGCAGATATGTCGCCCGTATAGATATCACCACCGATACGGTTAACTTGCTGACTTCCGCCCAATACCAATGTTTTTCCTAATATAAATGCAGTGTCAGGGTGATGATGGGCATAGATACCCAACATGTGATACCCTGCACGATAGTTGCCGTTGTATAACGACTCTCTGGTAACAGGAATATATTTACTTTTATCCTCGGTTGTACC
The DNA here is from genome assembly GCA_012728155.1 of Bacteroidales bacterium. Taxonomy (GTDB): domain Bacteria; phylum Bacteroidota; class Bacteroidia; order Bacteroidales; family Dysgonomonadaceae; genus Proteiniphilum. The sequence goes on from JAAYFR010000159.1 coordinate 17,892, forward strand.
TGACGACATGGCAAACCACCTAACCGGTGTATCCCAAAGCACATCCTGTTGTTGGTGTTTGATTATCCTATCGAGCCAGGGACGTAATTCTTCATAGGAGATGACCGGAATCTTTGCAAAATCGCTACTATTTCGGATGGAATGAAAACCATGTTCGTTCCCGTAGATCGTATTTCGTCCATGCCTCAGCAAATAGTCAAGGGTTCGTTGTTGCGTTCCCAATGGATCTTCAATAAATTTTTTCACCGGTCTGTAATAACGGGAAAGTATGGAGTGAGTTATTTTCTGAATCATTCTCTATAATGAATTGAAACGCACAATAGAATTACCCCATGCGGCTTATTTTATGAAGCCGCTCTTCATCGATAATTTTTATCTTTCTCCCATCAATGGCAATGATGCGTTCATTAACAAAATTAGAAAGAGTTCGGATTGCATTGGATGTGGTCATATTGGAAAGGCTGGCCAAATCTTCACGTGCCAGATAAATATTGATTGTAGCACCATCCTCTTCCAGTCCGTAGCTTTCCTTTAAGGCTAACAACGACTCAGCAAGTCTTCCACGCACATGTTTCTGCGTTAGATTGACTACCCGTTGGTCGGCAATACCAAGGTCTACCGACAATAGTTGAATAAAAAAGAAAGCTAGATTGCCATTTCCCCGCAGAAATTTCTCTATCAATTCCAGAGGAATCATACAGACTGTACACGATTCGAACGCCATGGCTGCTGTCACATAATTCTCACGGGCAAAATAGGCCCTATATCCAAAATATTGTACGGGACGTATAATCCGGATAATCTGGCTACGCCCCCCAATTCCATTTTTAAAAATCTTCACTTTCCCGGTGAAAAGACACATCAATTCTTTAGGTATATCATCCTCAAGATAAATCAGTTCATTCTTTTTAAAATTGACTATACGGGCGCTGTGGCGTAAAATTTCACGCTCAGTGTCCGTCAATATCCTCCAGATATCAGGTAATGAAGAGGATAAATCGATTACATCTTTTTTCTTTGCGACCATGAATGTTATAGAACTATGTTCTAAAACACAAATATACCATTTTTTTATTAATGGCAGTCATAAAAATCACTTTTTTTGTGATTATGAGATTTTCTATTTTTTTTGAAAAGAAATTTTTCTACACAATATTGTTTCCATTCAATAAATACTTTTGACGATTAAAAAAAAAATGTATGTTTGCAATCTGTAAGGAATGAAAGGGAAAGTTTCATTATATCTCCTGCTTCTGATAGTTGCCTCCTTCAAAAGTTTCGCATCACAATCGGAATTACCGATAGATACCGTCATGAAGAGAGCAATGATCGCCGCCGAAAAATATAACAATCTGGTAGAGAGTTTTTCGGCGGAAGTATATACACGCACCTATATGGAGACCTTAAAAAAAAATTTTCTTTACAAATATACCCGTCTAATCCCCAATTTTGCACTCCACGACCCTAATAATGAAGCTGTTTTAATTGAAACTATCAGTGATTTACGATTTGATTACCCCAATAGTTATATTCAGGATGTGCAATATGTGACCGGTACACTTACCGGAAAAAAAGATATCGAAATGATTCCTTTCGAATTACTGAATATCAATATCTACGGGGAAACCACCAACGATGAAAGCTTTTTCATGCCTATCAGGTTCAAGACATCAAAATTTTACCGTTATAGCTTGGAACGTATCTTTACCGAGAACGAAAAAACCTATTACAGCATCCATTTCAATCCCATTTATGAAAACAGTAAACTCCTGAAAGGTACATTTATTATTGAGGAGGGGAGCTGGCGCGTAATCTTTTTCAGAGGTGAGGGAATTAATATATTTTCCAATTTTTCATTCGAGATAACTATGGGAGATGAGTGGGTCACGCACTATTTACCAGTGCAGCTTACCATTTATCAAATATTTTCATATCTGGGAAATATGCTGGCAAACAGACATCTGGCAACCATCAACTACAAAGAAATAGAGTTGCGGCGTACTACTAATCCGGTACGCTCCCTCAATCTCAGCGATTTCTACAAAGTGAGATTGGATTCCGTACCACTCAAAAGCGATTCTTCCTTTTGGAATGAGCACCGCCCCATCCCCTTGCAAGCTGTCGAAAAGGATGTAGTTTCGCAATACTTGGAACGGCAAGCAGAAGAGCGAAGCCGAAAAGCTGATAAAGATTCTTTCCGAAGCTCTAAGATTGCACAGCAAGTGGCTCAACACATGGTGATGAACTCAAAATACAAATATCGGTCAACAGCAATAGGCTATTCAGGATTACTCAACCCCCTGATGGTGGGGTATTCCTCACGTGATGGCATAACCTATCGACAAAAATTATCTTTCAATTTTGATTTGACACACAACCGAACGGTCAAGATGAAAGCTTTCGCCGGTTATATGTTCCGCCGTAAAGAGTTTTTTACAGACCTGACTACTACGTGGAATTACGATCCTTACCGTTTGGGAAGTGGCACCATCTCAATTGGGAACGGTAATCCCACCTACAGTTCGCTCTTCGTCGATCAGATACAGGACAGCCTCAACAACCAAGGAATCAACTTCAATGATATCTCTCTGTTTTACTATAAGGATTATTTCCTGAAATTCTTCAACACCTACGAAGTGACCAATGGATTTTTATTATATACCGGAATTGATTATCACATAAGAAGGAGCAAGGACAACATGGGCAAATTGCGCTCTTCCACATCCAACAGTGAACCATTAGAAAATTTATTCGGTACCAGAAAAGCATTTGCCCCATTTGTACGTATCAGTTGGACCCCACGACAGTATTATCGTTACGACGGACGACAAAAGATTTATGAACGATCACCCTTTCCAACCTTCAAATTAGAACTCTCCAGAAGTTTTCAGCATATTTTCGGAAGTACATCAGAGTACAATCGCATTGAATTTGATATCAGTCAAAACATCTCATTCGGTTTGAGGCATTCACTCCAATATCACGTGGGAGCAGGAAAATTTATCAACCAGAGAACTGAATACTTTGCCGACTTTGTCTATTTTTCAAAAAGTAATTTTCCTGAAAATTGGGATGATGGGCTGGGCGGTATCTTTAACTTCCTAAGTCGTAACCTCTATAACGCCTCCGACTCATATATTCAAGCGCATACCATGTTTGAAGCTCCCTTCCTCCTTTTAAAAAATATCCCATTCGTATCTGATTTTGCCGAAAATGAACGAATTTATCTAAGTCAGTTATATACCCCGCAAATTATCTCTTATACCGAACTGGGATATGGTATCGGCAACCGCTTTTTTAATGCCGGAATCTTTGCCTCATTCCATAAATTCACATTCAAACAAGTAGGGGTGCGCGCAGCCTTTGAATTCTAAAATTAAGGAAGCGTTACCCTATGGTAGAAACGCCCATTTTCATCTATCCAAAGGTCGTACTGAGGAGCTTTTTAAAAAAATGAAGAGAAACTACCTATACAGAGCGGAGTTTAGGTTTTAAATTGTGGGATCTTCATCCATTCACCATTTTTCAAAGCTGATTGATGAGCAACAATTCCTGACACACTTAAATTCAGTGATAAATCTATATCTATCAAAGGTTTCCTATCTTGAAGAATTGCTGATACAAATTCATCAGTTAGTCGACCGTGAGAACCACCATGTCCACCCGCATCTACACTTGATGGAAGGGAAGGTCTAGACAAATCTGGGAGATCCACGTCAAGGCCCTGATATTGACCATAAAAAGAGCCTCTTGTACCACGAACTCTACCTGCTTCAGCTCCAAATCCTGGTGTATCCCAACTAACAACCATCCGTGACATTCCCCCCTCACTAGCTCTAAATAACGCTACTTCGGTACCAAATGGATTTTTGTATCTATTATTTTTTGGTTTTAAATGATCCACAATACTTGGCATACCCAAGCAAGAAACTTCGGTAAAACTTCCACCTGTTACACAAAGATGATACGCATTGGAGTGTGTGGGATAATATTGGGGAGGCAATCCAACGCGCCAACCATTGAATGAATCAAGGGGTGTGGCAAAATAATGGTAATACTCGCCTTCAGAATAAACTATTTCACCTAAATGCCCAGCCTTATAAAGTGTATGCATAGCATAAAGAGTGTCATGGAACATAGATGTTTCAAACATAATATATTTCAGACCTGTCTGTTTTACAGTTTCATACAATCTTTCCGCATCTTCCAACGATCCCCATACGGCTGGAACAGCACAAGCAACATGTTTACCGTGGTTTAACGCATCCATGGCGTGTTGTGCATGACTGGGTGCATCGGTCGCGATAAAAATCGCTTCAATTGTTTTATCTTTCACCATCTTCTCGAGCGATGGGTATTTTTTATTACACTTTACATGTTCGGCTAATTGGTTACAACGCTCGGGGATGAGGTCACTAACAGCTACAACTTCCACGTTAGGATGATCCTGAAATCCAAACAAAGCGGAAAATCGGCAAGCACCATATCCTACTAAACCAACACGGATTTTACGATCCGATACGGGCACCCAAATTTTCGTAATGCCAGCTTCATTACCCGTATCATCAAATCCCTGAATAATCGGCTTAGGCGGCTGCTGATTGGCCGGTTGAGACGCACCTCTTGCAGCATGCATACCAAGTAGTCCTGCACCTGCACCTATACCTGCTACACGAACAAAATCACGTCGATTAATGAGTTGTTGTTTCTGTTTCTTTTCCATTACCTTCATTTTTATAGTTACTTGCGATTGATGACTTTTTTAAATCACACGTGTCTTCGCTATCACATAGTAGACGAATATTAGGTTGGGCATATTCTGGTATTAACTTGCGAACTACTTTCTTATCGGTAATTAAATAATCCACCTGTGACAAGGATATGCCATCCGTACCAGTAAAAGCTTTGTCACATCTCTCCTTATCGTGATTTCAGAGATTTTTTAACTCCTTTGCAACTTCTTCAATGGAAATACTTTTTTGGGTTTTAATCTACTTAAAATAAACTCCTTTCGTAAAAATGGAGAGACAATCTTTCCTTCATTTTTCATAAAACATATTATTGAATATGATTACGTTGGTCATTTATGTGCAAATATAACCAATTAATTGATAACTTTTGTTCTTGTTTAAAATAGGGTACTGAGTAGTAGCGAAAATTGATATTTTCCCATAATATAAGAAACGCCTCGAATAAGTTTCGCTATATTTGCACCAACAAAAGTTAAACATAAAATGATCTGTTTTCCTAATGCGAAAATCAATATAGGTCTTCACGTCGTTTCTCGCAGAAAAGATGGCTACCACAATCTGGAGACTGTTTTTTATCCTATCGGTCTAAAAGATGCCTTAGAAATTATTCCTTCCCCGGAAAACTCTGGCGAGGAAATAAAATTTTCTAAAAGTATGGAATCGACGATAAAGAGCAGTGAACTATCAAGCCAACAGTATCGATTCTTTCAAAGCGGCATTGCAATTGAGGAAAAACCGGAAACCAATTTGGTGATCAAAGCGCTGAATTTGATCGCTACGGAGAAAAAACTTCCGAAAATAGACATCCATCTTCTTAAAAAAATCCCCTTAGGAGCTGGATTGGGCGGTGGTTCTTCGGATGCTGCTTTTATGCTTTCCCTGCTCAACAAAACTTTCAATTTGGGATATACAATAGAGGAGCTGCTCCTTCGTGCCTCCCGCTTGGGAGCCGATTGTCCCTTTTTTATTCTGAACCGCCCCACTTTCGCCACAGGCACCGGCAACAAACTGGAACCCATTGAGTTGGATCTAAGCAACTATATACTTTTAATAGTGAAACCCGATGTCATGATTTCTACCAGGGAGGCCTATGCAATGATCACCCCACGCAAGCCAGATCTTCCGTTAAAAGAGATCATACGGAAGCCGGTGGAGAGATGGAGAGAATTGTTGAAAAATGATTTTGAACCCTCTATTTTCAAAAAAAATCCCGAAATTTGTAGGATCAAACATCAGATGTATGAAATGGGAGCGGTATATGCCTCCATGAGCGGAGCGGGGGCATCACTCTTCGGCCTATTTGAAAAGAAACCCGATTGGCAGGGGAAATTTGATGGGCACTTCGTTTGGGAAAGTAGTTAAACACCTGAATGGAAAAATGAGATTATAAGATTAAACTTCTTTTCAGCCTCTTAACTACTCAAATTTTTAACTTTTTAACTTCAAACATAACTTTTAGTTGGCAAAATATGAAACGATATTCTTTCTACTACATCATTATAGGATTATTACTGGTAATAAGCGTAAAGTCACAACAACCGCTGATGCCGGAAAAGATCTATTCTTTTAATCCAATTCCGGTACAGAGACCGATAATGCTGGACAGTACAAACCTAAATAAATCTCTTTTTTCGGATGAACAACTACTCGCTTATACTATCTCATTCCCATCACAGACGAGATTTACCACGGAGTTGAACCGTGACACCACCGGTTTTTTCAACTTGTCAAAACCGCAACAGGGAGAAGCAATACAGCTATTGTCATTCTTTGTGGATAGTGACCGCTACGGTAAAGGAAAACTCACCGTGACATCTCCCAACCCACTCGAACTATGGATAGACAATGTAAAACGAGCAACCAAAACGCAGGTAAACGACAGCCTCCATCAGTCGGGGTCGGTAGAGACCAACCTGAATGGAGCGGCAAACAATATGCGAATCGTTATCAAAATGCTTACCTCAGCCGGGGACAAGAGCGATCCCGCCGTGAAGATCGAACTGAAACCCGACGAAAAAGATTCTCTCCTCATCTATACATTCAACAATATAGATGCCCGTAGGATCAATATCAAGGATATCCTGGAAGGAAAAAGAGTGAGCGACTCCTCCATCTCTCCCAGTGGTCGCTTCTTACTCCTTAATTTACGAGAAACATTATCAGGAGGGAATAGCCGTGGCTATACCGAGATATATGACGCCAAACAGAAACGGACAATTTTATCGGAACCGGCAGGCAGGACACAGCTAAACTGGATGCCCCAATCGGACCTGCTCTATTATGTGGCAGACGACAATAACGGTAGAACACTCTACACATTGGACCCACTCACGGCAGAAACTAAAATTATTGCCGAAGGATTGCCGAAAGAGAATTTCTATATGGCACCCGATGAACAATCGATCTTCTTTTCTTCGAAAGAAAGTATCACCATCAGCAATCCCGGAGGATTAAAACGCTTACTGGGAATCGATGACAGGCAACCGAACTACCGTGATCGCTATTTTTTATACCGCCATTTCTTCGATACTGGCCTCACCCAACAACTTACTTTCGGAAAGCAGACCGCATCAATCAACAACATAACGGACGATATGAGGAAACTGCTCTTTTCAATCTCAGAAGAGTACCTTCTGGAACGCCCCTTCCGTAGAAGTTCGCTCTTTATGCTGGATTTAGAGACCATGGCATTGGACACGATCTGGGAAAATGAGACTTACGCCTACTCAGCCCAATTCTCACCCGATGGAAAACAACTGTTGATCCATGGCGCTCCGGAAGCGTTCGGGGGGATCGGACTCAACATCAAAGAGGGACAGATCGCCAATAGCTACGACACGCAGTCGTTTATCATGAACCTGTCAACCCGACAAGTGGAACCGGTGACAAAAAATTTTAATCCAACGATTAACGCGCAACAGTGGAATAGTGTAGATGGCCACATTTATTACCGAGTAGAAGAGGGAGACCGCGCAAATGTCTATCGCTATAACCCCCAACGGAAGAAGTTTGAGAAGCTTCCACTGAAAGAGGATCTGATCCGCTCATTCAATATTGCCAATAATGCGGCATGGGCAACCTATACAGGGGTAAGCGCATCGAATTCAAATCGGAGCTATCTGCTGAACCTAAAGACAATGGAGTCCACCTTGATCTCTGATCCCTATGCAGAGCAATTGAATAAACTGCAATTAGGAGAAGTAAAAGAGTGGAATTTCACCAGCTCTTTTGGTGATGTGATTGAGGGACGTTACTATCTCCCCCCCCATTTCGATCCACAGAAAAAATATCCGCTGATTGTTTATTATTACGGCGGAACCAGCCCAACGGCACGAACATTCGAAAGCACTTATCCGTTACATGTATATGCCGCGCAGGATTACGTGGTCTATACATTGCAACCGAGTGGCACCACCGGCTACGGCCAGGAGTTCTCTGCCCGCCACGTAAATGCATGGGGAGAGCAAACTGCAGAAGAGATAATTGAAGGGACCAAAGCTTTCATAGCTTCCCACTCTTTTGTAGATGGCACAAAAGTAGGTAATATCGGTGCGTCGTATGGTGGATTTATGACGCAATACCTTATCACCAAAACCGATCTTTTCTCTGCTTCCGTATCCCATGCCGGCATCAGTAATATCACCAGTTATTGGGGCGAAGGATACTGGGGTTATTCCTACAGCGCGGGTGCAAGTGCAGGTAGTTTCCCATGGAATAATCCTGACCTCTATGTACGGCAAAGCCCACTCTTTTCTGCCGATAAGATCAACACACCGCTGTTGCTGCTGCATGGCACAGCCGATACCAATGTGCCTATCGGAGAGAGTATTCAGATGTATAACGCCTTGAAACTGCTCGGCAAGGAGGTGGAATTTATTCAGGTGGAAGGAGAAAACCACGCTATCTACGATTATGATAAACGGATCGCCTGGAACAACGCCATCTATTCCTGGTTCGCCAAATGGCTGAAAGAAGACTCACGCTGGTGGGATTCGATGTTCCCCGACAATTGAAAAATAAATAATATGGATCTGGAAAAACTATGTAATGAAGTAAAAAAATTGGCACTCTCTACAGGAGAGTACCTGAAAACGGAACAAACCACCTTGTGCAAAAAAGATATTGAGTTGAAAGGGACACGCAATTATGTGACATATATCGATAAAGAGGCGGAGAACCGATTAGTGGAAGGATTGAGACGATTACTTCCCGAAGCAGGATTCCTCACCGAAGAAGAGACGGTGCAGTTTGAACAGAAAGAGCTCACCTGGATCATCGATCCGCTAGACGGCACTTCCAACTATATACATGGCGACCCTACTTTTTCTGTCAGTATTGCTCTGATGAAGAAAAAAGAGATTATCTTGGGTGTGGTACACGATCCGCTGGCAGCACACACTTATTCTGCTACAGGAACGGGCAAGGCATTTCTGAATGATAACCCGATCACAGTGAGTAGTCACCCCACCTTAGTGAATGGGTATATCGGGTTTGGCATACCATACAGTCTGGATGAGAGGGGTGAGCAGATCCTCAGAAATGCGATGAAACAATTCCGCAAATGTAGTTTTCGCATCAAGGGATCGGCAGCATTGGAGATTTGTTACGTGGCTGCCGGCATCTGCGACACATTCTTTCATAGCGGACTGTCGCCATGGGATGTGGCTGCCGGAACATTTATCCTGCAGCGTGCCGGCGGAAAGTGTACGGATTTCTCCGGAGGCGACAATTATATTTTTAATAAAGAACTGGTCGCTTCAAATGGCGTCATTCATCAAGAAATTATGGAAACTATCATACAAGGAAACTAATGGAAAATCAGACTGTATTAACAGCATTCCTGATGACCCTTTTTGCCGGTTTATCGACTGGTATAGGCAGTTTAATCTCACTTCTGGCCAAACGTACCAACACCAATTTTCTAAGTCTCTCCTTAGGCCTTTCCGCGGGTGTGATGATTTATGTCTCTTTCATGGAATTGATGCCTAAATCGTTAGACTCTCTCATCGGAGTATTTGGCCAAAGAGTGGGGACACTTTATTTGATGCTTGGATTTTTCGGCGGTATAGCGCTGATCGCATTGATAGATTTTCTGGTTCCCAAATCACAGAACCCACACGAAATACATGGCGTGGAGGAGATGAAGACAAACTACAGATTGAAACAGACAGGTGTGATCACAGCCATCACCATCGCCATCCACAACTTCCCCGAAGGAATTGCCACATTCATGTCGGCTATGAACTCAGTTGAAGTGGCCATTCCCATTACCGTGGCAATAGCTATCCATAATATTCCAGAAGGAATTGCCGTGGCGGTACCCATTTACCATTCTACCGGCAACCGAAAAAAAGCATTCTGGCTCTCATTTGCATCGGGATTGGCAGAACCGTTGGGTGCACTGATCGCATTCTTTTTCCTGCTTCCATTTTGGAATCCGGTACTGGACGCCTTTATCCTTTCAGCTATTTCAGGTATCATGGTCTTTATCTCCCTGGATGAATTACTACCCAGCGCGGAGAAATATGGAAAGCACCATCTCTCCATTATCGGGCTGGTGATTGGAATGGCGATTATGGCGTTAAGCCTTTATTTGTTCATCTAAACAAAATAGATTATTTTTGTTCCTCTTTTCAAACACGCATATAAATACAGCTATGACAACAGATATCAAACAGATCGGCGAACGAATTAAAGGGTTGCGCGAAGCAGTCAATCTCTCCACTTGCGAGATGGCTCATAGGTTAGAAATAGATACCGATGATTATTTACAATTTGAAGCAGGAGAGAGAGATATCTCTGTTTCATTTTTGCAAAGGATTGAACGAGAGTTCAATGTGGATATGGGCACTTTGATGTTTGGCACAGAACCCCGAATGAATTCTTATTTTATTACCAGAAAAGATAAAGGCGTTAGTGTAGAAAGGGTTTCAGCCTATAAATACCAGTCGCTCACCTCAGGATTCACAAATAATGTGGCGGAAATTTTCGTAGTCACGGTGGAACCCAAGCCAATGGAGACCGATTTCTACCAGAACATCCATGCAGGACAAGAATTCAATATGGTACTGGAAGGGAGTATGTTGCTATATATCAATGGAAAAGAACTGGAATTGAATGAGGGAGACAGCATCTATTTCGATTCATCACTGCCACACGGAATGAAGGCGCGCCACGGTAAACCGGTAAAGTTTCTTGCCGTCGTCCTCTATCCATAATCAATCTAGAAACAAAATATCATCCTCTAATTGTCACCATCTTTCCATACTAAAGATTGTGAGTTCATTATAAGGTTATTATGTTAGAAAAATTTATACAAAAAATCTCATTCAGTTCGCACCAGGATTTTATCGATCATTACGATATCACAGTACCGGAGAATTTTAATTTTGCATATGATGTAGCCTATGAATGGGCAGAGACAAATCCCAATAAGAGAGCACTCTGTTGGACCAACGACAAGGGAGATCACAAAGATCTGACATTCGGAGAGCTGAAAAAGCTGTCTGACAAGACAGCCTCATTTTTCCAATCCTTAGGTATCGGGAAAGGAGATATGGTGATGCTTATCTTGAAACGGAGCATCGAATTCTGGCCGACTCTCCTGGCACTGAACAAGATAGGTGCCATAGCGATCCCGGCGACCCACCTACTGACCGACAAAGATATTATCTACCGTAACAATGCTGCCGACATAAAAGCAATTGTGGCTTTGCAAGACAATAACCTGATAGGACATGTGAACCTGGCAATGGCCAAATCTCCTACGGTACAAAACCGCATCTTGGTTGGCGACAACATCCCCGAAGGATGGATCGACTTCCAACGTGGAGTGGAAGAAGCAGCACCGTTTGTCAGACCGGAAAAAGTGAATGAGAACAGCGATATCATGATCCTCTACTTCACCTCCGGCACTACGGGAGAGCCCAAAATGGTGATCCATGATTTTACCTACCCTTTAGGACATATCACTACCGCCAAATATTGGCATAACCTGCATGAGGATAGCTTGCACCTGACAGTTGCAGATACCGGATGGGCCAAAGCGGTATGGGGAAAATTATATGGCCAGTGGATCGTGGGTGCCTGTGTATTTGTGTATGACTTCGAAGGTCGTTTTATCCCGCAGGATATGCTCCGGATGATCTCAGAATACAAAGTCACTTCATTCTGTGCTCCTCCCACTATCTTCCGGTTTTTAATCCGTGAAGATCTGACCAAATACGACCTTTCGGCACTGGAATATTGCACCACCGCGGGAGAGGCCCTCAACCCGTCGGTATTCGATATTTTTTATAGACAGACCGGCATCAAGATGATGGAAGCATTTGGACAGACCGAAACAGCTCCCACCATTATCACCTTCCCCTGGATTGAACCGAAACCGGGATCGATGGGTGTTCCAAATCCACTCTACAAGATGGACCTGCTTACACACGACGGGCGATCAGCCGAAGATGGAGAGCAGGGCGAAATTGTTTTCTATACCGACGAAAAACGCCCCCTTGCCCTGTTCAAAGGATACTATCGCGACGAAGCACTTACCCATGAGGTATATGCAGACCATGTGTATCATACAGGGGATATGGCTTGGCGTGATGAAGATGGCTACTACTGGTTTGTGGGGCGTACCGACGATGTAATCAAGAGTTCCGGTTATCGTATCGGCCCGTTTGAGGTGGAAAGTGCCTTAATGACCCACCCTGCCGTTGTGGAGTGTGCGATCACCGGAGTACCCGATGAGATCAGGGGTCAAGTGATCAAGGCTACCATTGTACTGGCACAAGAGTACAAAGATAAAGCGGGCGATGAACTGGTCAAAGAGATACAAAATCATGTAAAAAATGTGACTGCTCCCTATAAATACCCTCGACTGATTGAATTTGTCAATGAACTACCCAAAACGATTAGCGGAAAAATTAGACGCGTGGAAATCAGAGAAAAGAATTAATGCAACAAAAAGAACAATACAAATAGTGAAATAATGAAAAAAGCATACCTATTTCCCGGTCAGGGAGCGCAGTTTGTGGGCATGGGAAAAGAGTTATACGAAACATCTCTCTTAGCAAAAGATTTATTTGAACAAGCAAACGAGATATTGGGTTTCCGAATCACCGACCTGATGTTTACAGGAACGGACGAAGATCTGAGACAGACAAAGGTTACACAACCGGCCATCTTTCTCCATTCAGTGATCCTTGCAAAAACAATGGGAGAAGCCTTCAAACCGGACATGACCGCAGGTCATTCACTCGGAGAATTCTCCGCGTTGGTGGCTGCAGGAGCCTTGTCGTTTGAAGATGGACTAAAACTGGTATATACCCGTGCATTGGCGATGCAAAAGGCATGTGAAGCCAACCCCTCTACCATGGCAGCAATCCTCGCCCTTCCCGACGAAAAGGTGGAAGAGATCTGTGCCTCCATCGATGATGTGGTTGTACCCGCCAACTACAACTGTCCGGGACAGATTGTGATCTCCGGCACCATTGACGGAGTAGAAAAAGCATGTGAGCTGATGAAAATAGCTGGAGCCAAACGTGCATTGCCGTTGAAAGTTGGTGGCGCTTTCCACTCACCCTTGATGGAACCCGCCCGTATAAAACTGTCGGAAGCTATCGAATCGACTCCTTTTACAATCCCTTTCTGCCCTATATACCAGAACGTATCCACCTCCGCTGAGACCGATCCCGACAGCATCAAGAAGAATCTGATTGCACAACTTACCTCGCCGGTAAAATGGACACAATCGGTGCAACAGATGATTGCCGATGGTGCCACCGAATTTGTGGAACTCGGCCCGGGGAATGTATTGCAAGGACTCGTTTCAAAGATAGACAAAGAGGCATCCGTTTCAGGAAAACAATAACCGTTTGCTGATATTCCAACAGAATAAAAGGGCTTTCCTCAGTTACAATACGCTCTTGTAAACCGGCAAGATGGAGTTGCTACAGGAGCAGTTTACCACCGTCTCTTCCGAGAGATCGATACAGGTGTTATCGCTCACTTGGGGATTCGGGGGATTACTGAAGGGTATGGCAGGCTAGCGTAGCGACCGGTTTCGGTGCTTTCTAAATATCAGAGATAGAACAAGCACTGGTAATTGTTGCACTTGAATCCCAAGGAGTCACCGTTTTAATCGTTTAAGGTTTCTTATCTGTTTTTTTTTGTTCAAATCCCAATTTGAAAATATATTTGCACGGTAACACCATTACTAAAACAGAAAGTTATGAAAAAACTGATATTCATCTTTTCATTCATTTCGTTGGTTGTTGTTTCAAGCAACGCACAGGATGAGTTTTTCAGTGCTCCCGATTACTCCCAGATCAAAAGAAATGTAAAGGAGTCCGCCTCATCCTATTATTTTCCCAAATTAATGGAAAAATATATAGCCGGCGACGAGAAGATGACATTTGAAGAAGGTCGTCATCTCTATTTCGGTTTTATTTATCAACCTCAGTATATGCCGATAGACACCTCCTCCTATAACGCTCAACTGGCACAGGTACTATCAAGAAAGTCGTTCTCACCGACTGATTATGCCAATATACTGGAATATTCCAATGCACTATTACTCGAAGATCCATTCAATCTGCGCGCTTTGAATGCCAAACTACTGGTATATGCACAACTGGACAATACCGAAGAGTATAAAAAGGTAGCACAGCAAAGACATATCGTACAGAATGCCATTGTAAGTACCGGCGACGGCATGTCGGACAAAACTCCGTTCTTCGTCATCAAAGTGGCTCATGAATACGACATCCTTCCTTTTTTAGGGTACAATTTTGGGGGGAGTGATAAAGTTATCTCAAGGAAAAAGATTAATTACCTGACCCTCGGAGATAACCAATTCGGTGTGGAGCGGGTTTATTTCAATATTGCACCCGTTATCGACCACGTAAGTTCACGAGGCGGCGGAAAGATGTAGTATTGCCAAAGGCACAAAAAACCTCTCCCGATCCTGTCTTGTATAACAGTCTCGGAGAGCGGATTTTCAATTATTAAACGTTCTAAGTCTCTACTTAGTCATTCATGAGCACATGCATGATCTGGCAAGCCGATTCGGTGATGGAGCTTCCCGGACCGAAGATGGCGGCCACGCCTGCCTTATAGAGAAAGTCGTAATCCTGAGCGGGAATCACGCCACCGGCAATCACCACGATATCGGGGCGGCCTAACCGTTTCAGCTCTTCGATCACCTGCGGCACAAGGGTCTTATGACCGGCAGCCAGGGAAGAAACTCCCAACACATGCACATCATTCTCAATGGCCTGACGGGCTGCTTCTGCGGGAGTCTGAAACAGTGGTCCCATATCCACGTCGAAACCACAGTCGGCATAACCGGTAGC
>JAAYFR010000160.1 GCA_012728155.1 Bacteroidales bacterium
CTCCTATTCCGTTAAATGGATCGATCAACTCTCCAAATCGCTCTCTATTCAGACAGAAAGCCATTGCGTTGATGGTAAAGTCGCGCCGCCGCTGGTCATCTTCCAAAGTGCCATCCTCCACAATGGGTTTACGGGAATCCAGCCGGTAAGACTCTTTTCTGGCGCCTACAAATTCGATCTCGTATTCTTTGTATTTTATCTGTGCTGTACCAAAGTTTTTTAAAATAGTGATTTTACTTCTCTTTCCCAATTTTTCTGCCACTGCATTGGCCAACTCAATCCCCCGGCCAACGGCCACTACATCGATGTCTTTCGAGGGGCGGTATAGAAAAAAATCACGCACATAACCACCAATCAGAAAACAAGCCACTTCCAGCTCATCGGCACTCTCTGAAATTAATTTGAAAATCCTGTTATCTAAATGCGCCTGTATCTCTTCCTGCGATATCTCCATTATATATTATGTTTTACGAACCTAACGAAGTGACTACATCACAGTCCATTATCTGTTATGAATTGCAAAATTACAATAATTGTGCCTTATAACCGCTTTTGATGAGAAATATATTTGTAAATTTGTAGTGTAAACTAAACCGGAAAGTAATTTTCTGTGTTCATTAAATACTATTTTGAGATGCGTTTTTCTTTTCAGGCTGCCCTATTGTTTCTTTCCATGCTTCTCATTTTTTCCTGTTCGGGAAAACACAGAGGGGCGAAAGGTTTTCTTTCCCAGGCAGAAAGAGCATATCAGGAAGGCAACTATTCACTGGCTAAGTTGAAGATTGATAGCATTAAAATAGTTTTTCCTAAATCTTTTGATGAGATCAATGCAGGATTTACCCTGATGCAGGAGATTCGAATGGCGGAAAATAGGCGGAATATTGTCTATTGCGATTCAATGCTTCAAGAAAAATATGCTGAACTGAATAAGAAACTTACCCTTTTCGATTATATTCGTGATGAACGATACCAAGAGTTCGGCGATTATTATCCCAAGTCCTACCCCTATCCATCCTCTTTAAACCAAAATGGCATCCGATCGGGCGTACGCGAGAAAGGAACACTTTTTATTGAAAGTATCCTTTCCGGAAACAGTATCAAACACAATAAAGTAAAGGTAAGCACCAAAGCGGGTGATTTTGCCGAAACCCTGCCGGTCACTTCCGACGGATTGAATTATCGGTTTAACACACTCGACCGGTCTTATGAAATTGTCAGATACAGTGGTGACAGTGAAAACGGGGTGGCAAGCTTTGTCTACAGCTTTCAAAATCAACCCATCCACATTCAATTTATTGGTAACCGAACCATGACAGCGGCAATGACCAATGCCGCCAAAAAAGGAATTGCAGATTCTTTCGAGCTCTCCGCCCTCCTGCTGGATATCGAACAATTAAAATTGGAAAAGGAGAAAAGCGAAGCTTTAATCAAATACCTGATGAGTAGAAAACAATAAATAATTGACTGTACCGATAACCTGCTCTCAATCAAATAAAAATAACTGTTCAATTAAATTGTCTTCCTATTTTTGAATTTTTATTGAATTGAATTCAAAAGAATAGCCTATCTTTGTATCGAATTTTGGTGTTATTCATTTCACTCGGCTTCGAAATGAATAATGAAAAGGGAATCAGGTGTAAATCCTGAACAGACCCGCTGCTGTAAGCTCCGCTTACGTGCTGAACAAATACCTCAATGCCACTGTCCCGATAGATTGGGATGGGAAGGCGTTCAGACACGGGAGTAAGTCAGAAGACCTGCCAGAATCAATATATGTTTTATAGCTTTCGGGGAATAAAGCTTGATACGATATGAAGACAATTTATACATTTTTCTATTTAAAAGATTTATTGATATCATCACCCTATGCTGGAGAATTATCCCGGCAGGAATTGTTATGCCTGAGGGTTGCCACATCTTTTTTTCCGCTCCATTCAAGTAATCATTAGTTATGCATAAGAATATTCTATATCTCCTGAGTTCCTTCCTGCTTATCGCAGTGCTCATCGCCTGCGACAAAGTGCCAGATGATTTGCCCGCCCCAATTGGAGAAGGAGTAAGGGCCATTGTGGTAAATGAGGGTTTGTTCACCACCAATACGGCGGCTTTATCATTGATATATACAAATGGCAATGTCGATTGGGGTATATTTCAGACAGTCAACAACAGACCCTTAGGAGATGTTGCCCAATCTCTCACTTATATCAATGGATACTATTTTTTAGCCATCAACAATTCAAAGAAAATAGAAATCGTTGACCCAAAAACATTTACATCTGTGGGTACGATTCTCTACGAAGAGGCGGGATCTCCGCGGTTCATAGCACCCATCAACGACTCTGTGGCGGTAGTCTCCGATTTGAGGGGACAGTTGGTGAAAATAAGGACAAAGCCACCCTATAAGACAATTGAATATTTGAAATTACCCACCAAGCAAACAGGAATAGAGAAACTGGCAGTAGCAGGAAATAAATTGTTTGGCGTCTATTTTAGCAAAGGGCTTGCCGTCTTCGATTGTGACAGAGTTACCATCAATGATATGCGCTATATTCCGGATGTAAAGGTGGGTGAAAACAGCAAGACAGCAAAAATGATCACCGATGCGAACGGGAAATTATGGGTGATGACCAGCGAACAAGATCAGCTGGTGTGGAACTGTATAGATCCTGCAACGGAAAAAGTGGAGAGAAAAGTAGAAATACCTTATATAAAAGAAGACGCCAAATCGGGAGATATTGTAGGTATGCCCAATTACAACCGTGTGGACGTGAACCCAACGCGTACCAAAATATATTTCAATCTCATGCGGGCTACGCAAGATAGTGGAGAGCAGGATAAAATGCAGGCAGTGTACAGGTTGGATGTGAATACCCATCAGTATGAACCCTACCTCGATCTTCCCGGTGTGGAAATGATGTACGGTATGGGAGTTTCTCCTGACGGGGAAGTCTGGATTTGTGATTGTCTGGATTACTCCGCCCAAAGGGGATATGTAAGGGTATATAGACCCCAGGGTGGAATAGCCACAAGTTACAGGGTTGGGGTTTATCCCCGCATGGTCTATTTTCCGAATGAAGAATTAAAAAGATAACGATTGCATCGATTTGAGAGAAGTGAGTAAAAATAGGGCGATATTGTCTGTTTTCTTTTTGGCTTTGACACTGACTAGGTTAATTGCCCAGGATAGAGGAGCGGTATCGCTTGATTATGAGTTGGATACGGTTTTTGTGGTTGAAAAAGCAATTCAACCCTCCAAAGAGGTGAATGCAGGTGCCCGAGTAACTGCCCTGCCTCCGGAAATCCTGGAAGCCAACCGTTCCAGAACACTTGCCGAACTGTTGGCGGAGAATTCGGTCATCCATATCAAGAGTATGGGGGTAGGTGCGCTATCTACTGCCTCTTTCCGGGGAAGTAGCAATTCACAAACCCAGGTGAACTGGAATGGATTGAATATCACACCGGTGATGGCAGGCATATTCGACTTCTCACAAATTCCTGTCTTCTTTGCAGATAAGGTGAACCTGCATTATGGGAGTAACGACATAAAAAGTGGTACCGGTGCTATCGGCGGCAGTGTCAATATCAGCAATGTGCCGGTATGGGATGGTGAGACCAATACCAAAATTTCGGCCGAATATGGATCCTATCATTCCTATACCGGAAGAGCGTTAATGCAGTACGGTTCTAAACGTTCTTCTTTTAAATCCCGGTTATATCACCAACACTCCGACAATAATTATTCCTACATAAACAAGGTGTTGACCAATACCCCCGTGAAAGAGAAACGGACCGATGCCGATTATGATATGACCGGATTCATGCAGGAAGCCCATTTTCGCCTTTCCGACAAATGGATACTTGCATCGGCCGTATGGTATCAGGAAGGTACCCGCATGTTGCCACAACCGTTGGGGGTTATGATGACCTCTCATGAGCGGCAAAAGGAGATTAATCTGAGAGCCTATGCCGGACTCAACTACTATCAAGAGAAATCGGAGCTCTCTTTTAAAACAGGCTATATATACTATAAAATGAAATATGATAAATGGCACAAGGATAACTATTTTGATCCGGAAGGAAATGTGAATGCCTCAAAGACATGGGTGATGAGTGGTGACTATTCGCTGCAGTTCTCTAAAAATATCAGGATGAATAGCTCCATCACCTATCAACATGATATTGCCAATGCGGAGAGTTATCGGCTTATCGACTCTACGAAATATTTTATCGACTCGGTACAATACCCCTATCCTACTCTCCAACCGCCCGTGCTACGGTTTCGTGATGTCGTCTCATGGCAGACCGCCCTGCGCTGGCAAATCGGCCAAAGATTATTGGCAGATGGCAGGTATATGCTGGAGCATAACAACGGCAGAACAGTATCGGTATATTCGATAGGATTGGTTGCCGAACTCCTGCCCCAAAAATTATATCTACGAGGGAGCAATTCCTATAATTACAGGTTTCCCAGCCTGAATGAATTGTACTGGCGCCCGGGGGGGAATCCCGACGTCTTACCGGAGCAGGGAAATTCGTTTGACGCTACCTTATCCTTCAAAACGGATCTCCCTTTCAACCTGACATTCAATATGGAGCTCGCCGCCTATTATATGCTGATCGATAACTGGATCTTATGGCTTCCTACCGACAAACCCTCCGAAGGATACTATCAGAACCAGTGGTTATGGACACCCCAAAATAAGCGCGACGTACGCTCCCGAGGAGGAGAGGCCTTTCTGAAGCTTATCTATGCAAACGATCAGTTAAAGAGTGCAGTCACTTTCAACTACTCCTATACAAGTTCAAGCACCCGCAAAAAACAACATGTCGACGATGGTTCCTTTATGAAACAAATTCCCTATGTGCCGAGACAAAAGTGGAATATCCTCTTTTCATTAGACTATGAAAAGTTCTTTATGAATTTTCAAGCTGCCTATGTGGGAGTGAGGTATATCACCACCGATCAATCCTATTATACTACCCCCTATACGATATGCAACCTGCGATTGGGTTATACTTTCGCACTCAAAGAAAAAGTGATATTACAGCCTCAACTACGTGCCGACAACCTATTCGACACCTATTATGAGTCGACAAAATATTATCCGATGCCGCTGCGGAATCTACTCGCATCGGTTGTGATCGATTTTTAAATTTGAATCCATGTTTGGTTTTAAAAAAATATATAAGATGAGAAAACAATTTTTTTTACTGACGTTACCTCTATTATCAATTTTCCTGTTGATAATGGCCGGTTGTGAGAAAGAGGAGGGCAACCCGGCAGAAACTTCATTCATAACCATTGACGCTACTATCGCCGAAGAAGATATCGGTACAAGAGCACTATTTCCCGAAAACAACGAAGAGGGCAAGATGGATCTCCGTTGGGAGAATAATGATGAGTTGCAGCTTTGTTTCATTCATCAAGGTACTCCCTATAAAAAAGTAGCGCGGACTACCAGCATATCGGCAGATGGGAAAAAAGCCACTTTTCAGGTTGAAATACCGCAGGAAATTATTTCCGCCACATTCGACCTGTATGGTGTGACAGGAGGCGCAGGGTTGATGGAGGGTAATCCCCGCCTGTTGAAATTGTACGATATCCACCAAAGTAACAAGGAAGGAATATATACGCACAAGCAGATACAAGATGAAAATATCCCGGCTCTGACATTCGAACGAAAGGGTATTGTCCAGGGTGAAAGCCAGCCTGTAAATGTTGATATGAGACATCTGGGGTGGATGGTGGCTTTGCATATTAAGAACAATACCGGAAAAGTGCTGCATCTAAAGCCTGCCATGACCCTTCAATCGACAGGGAAATGGATCTATGATCCGGAAGATAATTCCTACGATTTGGTGAATGGCAAATTTAGTGCTGCTCCAACAGGGGAGTGCTTATGGACTCCTGCCCCGGCGGCACTCCAGGATGGGGAAATCCGCACCTACTGGCAATGGATTTGTTCAGAAAAAGAAATTCCTGATTTGGAATTGGCTTTATATGATGGGGTTACAAACAACCCTTTTGCCATATCAGGGAATGTTTTACGCAAAAGGGAGATAAAAAATGGAAATGCTTATCACTTCTATCAGCAATTCGAAGGTGAAAAGGATTTTAATTTCACCCGTCCATTTTCGGATGAACTCCCGGCAGATATATCAAATGGAGGTGACCCCTATTTTACAATGGACGATATAGAGTTCTGGGTAGGTGCGGGTGAGAAAAAAGCCGCACTGGTCATTCAATGGCACGATGGTACATATCCCGATGCATTGGTCTGGGGATATAAATGGGAGGGAGAGGCCACGGGAGCTGACATGATCAATGAAATCGCGAAAGCCGATCCTCTATTGATCTGCGCCATTGCAAATCAATGGGGAGGAAAAGTTGTCGGCGGAATCGGATACAATATCAATAAGACCCAAAACCACTACCTGATTGTCAATAACGAAACCGATAAACCGAGATATCCCGAAAATGGCTTTGTGGAGGTAAATTCCCCCGATTTCGATCATATTTCCTATTCCAATCCAGCGGGACACTGGCAATCGGGATGGTATAACGGCTATTGGAGCTATTTCGTGAAAGATAACCGGCTTGATGCATGGGAATACTCCTCTTTCATTGCCACAATGCGCAATCTTGAAAATGGATCGTGGGATGGCTGGTCGTTCCTTGACGATATGGATGAATGGGAAGGAAGACGTTTGGGGGTTAAATTCACGCCTGCCTTACCGGATTAGTCTGCAATAACAAGTAAAAGCACAATATCACTCTATTAAATATTTTATTCAAATGAAAAAAACAGTACATTTTCTTTTAATTCTTTTGAGCAGCGCTATACTATTCAGTTGCTCGTATGACGACACCGATATC
>JAAYFR010000161.1 GCA_012728155.1 Bacteroidales bacterium
GAACAGAAATAGTCACATCCATCTTGCACCTTCAAAAAATAGCGGGTACGATCGTCTGCAGAGAGCGAAGGGACGAATGAACGGATACGATGCGTCTTTGAGGTGATGACCTCTCCCTTCTCTTTTTTCTTCAGGTCGTCGAGATATTTCACCACATCGAGCTTTTGTTCCGCACCCAGCACCAAATCCACACCATCAATAGCGGCCACCTCTTCCGGTTTCAACTGGGCATAACATCCCGTTACCACTACAAATGCCGAAGGATTCTCCTGAATCACCCTCCGGATGGTCTGGCGTCCCTTCTTATCGGCCAGATCGGTGACCGAACAGGTATTGATCACGCAGATATCAGCCTCCTGTCCCTTCCGGGCACGGCGAATTCCTGAATGTGACAGCTGCCTTCCTATAGCGGATGTCTCCGCAAAATTTAATTTGCAACCCAGCGTATAATAGGCTGCCGTTTTATCTTGAAAAATGGTTCTATCAATCATATCTGATTTGTCATGTCCATATCGTTTCTCCTTGAAAAAAACTCATAAAAGAGACAATGTGTACGACAATAAATGACACTGCACATAAATAAATGACAAAATTACAATTTTACTCCTAATTTATACCCTTATTTTCTTTGATAATATATTTTTAGCTATTACTTTTGCTCATATTTAGCAATAATGTGCAATCATGATTGAACAGAACTTCATCAAACTTTACGAAGAGAGCTTTAAAAAGCATTGGGATCTACCTGCTCTGACCGACTACAAAGAGGGCAATTCATATACTTATGGCCAACTGGCACAGGAGATAGCCCGGTTACACCTCCTATTTTCGGAATTGGGAATTGAAAAGGGTGATAAGATTTCACTGATCGGGAAGAACCACTCCTCATGGTCGATTGTGTTTATGGCCACCGTCACCTTTGGAGCCGTTATCGTTCCCATTCTTCATGAATTCAATGAGGAGAGCATGGAGTATATCATAGATCATTCCGATTCGAAATTGGTCTTTATCAATGATGCTATTTGGAAGTCCTTCAATAAGGACAAGCTGATGATTCCTATTTTTGAGTTATCCTCCTTCTCACTTCTGAAAAGTGATGGTGAAAGTACGACCGAAAAGGTAGCAAAACTCGAAGATCTCTTTTACCGTACCTATCCAAACGGTTTCTCCCGCAAGGATATCTGTTATGCCGAGGCAGGCAACGAAGAGGTGGCCTGTCTCAACTACACATCCGGAACTACCGGCTTCAGTAAAGGTGTGATGATTACCGCCAACAATTTCGCCGGGAATGTCACCTATGCCCATACACTTGAGCTACTCTTTACCGGTGAACGCATCCTGGCATTTTTGCCGATGGCGCATGTGTATGGTTGTGCGTTCGATTTTCTATATGCACTTTCTGCGGGTGTCCATATCACTTTACTGGGTATCTCCCCTACTCCGCAGAATCTCATTATGGCATTGGGTGAAGTGAAGCCGCACCTTATCATCACAGTGCCCCTTGTCTTTGAAAAGATATACAAGAAACGGATCCTGCCGGTAATAGAAAAACCGATCATCAAAATACTTTTAAAAATACCGGGTATCCATACACTTATACTTAAAACAATAAAGAAATCGCTGACAAAGACACTAGGAGGAAATTTCAGAGAGGTGATTATTGGCGGTGCCGCATTGAATACCGAGGTAGAGGCATTTTTTCATAAGATAAAATTCCCTTTCACCGTAGGTTATGGTATGACGGAATGTGCCCCGCTTATCTCTTACGATCATCATTACGACTTCGTACCCGGTTCCTGTGGTTCAGTGTTGGACAAGATCATGGAGGCGCGTATCGACTCTCCGGATCCTGCAACTGTTCCAGGTGAAATTCAGGTCAGAGGTGAAAACGTGATGAAAGGCTATTACAAAAATCCTGAGGCGACCGTAGCGGCTTTCACAACCGACGGCTGGCTTAAAACCGGCGACCAGGGCGTCATGAAGGGAAAACGCCTTTTCATCAAAGGAAGAATCAAAACCATGCTCCTATCACCCAATGGGCAGAATATCTATCCCGAAGAGATTGAATCCCGATTGAATAATCTTCCCTACATCGCCGAAAGCGTGATTGTGATGCGTAATACAAAACTTGTCGCATTAGTCTATCCCGATTTTCCTGCCATGAAAGAGAATAATATTCCGGAGGAAAAGCTCAACGAGATCATGCAAGAAAACAGGGAAATACTCAATCGCTCGGTTGCCCAATATGAGAAGATTGGTGCTATTGAAATCATGGAAACGGAGTTCGAAAAAACGCCTAAAAAAACTGTCAAACGATTTCTTTACGAGTAATAAATAGCAAGAAACCATATCCA
>JAAYFR010000162.1 GCA_012728155.1 Bacteroidales bacterium
CGGTATGTGCTCCGTAGGCATACCCTATCTCTACATCGTAGAGGGTGGTTCCGGCAAAAAAGAGGAACCCGTCGTTCATTTTCCATGATGCACCTCCTGAAAATTTCTTGTCGTATTTCAGAAGAAGGGTAGCCTGTGCCTCTATCCTTTTGGGGTTGACTTCTACCCACACCATTGGTTCTATTTCTAACGGATGGATTAGTTTAATATTGCATCCGATCATTAAATTATAAGCACGGGGAATAAAAGAGCGGGTGGAGTCGCTTTGTAAATCTGCCGAAAGGGAGTCGTTGTGTGCATAAAACCGGGGCTGAAGAAGGTGCATCACCGACAGGCCGGCATAAAATGATTTTGCTGTCCATGAGATGCCGGCCTCAAAATCTACTACCTGTTTATCTGCCGGATTCACCCTCAATATACCTCGGCTGTATTGAAGGGAATCTTCAAAAATAGTTTTGCTCCCCGCATCGAAATGCAGATCGTACACTCCCGCTTGCAGGCCGATATTTAGAAAGCCGTTGCCTAACTCTTTTTTAAAACTGTACTGTGCTGCGAGCAATGAATTACGAAGTGTTCCCACAGTCTCATTGGAAATCGTCAGCCCTGCACCGTGGCGTTTGCCGAAAAAATCAAAAGGCATATTGGCGGTGAGATAAAATTGGCGAGGAGCGTTTTCAATGCCGGTCCATCCATAGCGATAAAGTGCGGTGGCAGAGATTGCCTCTGTTTCCCCGGCAAAGGAGGGGTTGAAATAACTCTTCAACACCCAGTATTGGCCGGGTGAATCGTCCCACTGTGCCTGCAAATGCAATAGGCAGCAGAAGTGCAAGAGTAATATCCAATAGAAACGCCGTTTTTCCATTATCTGTATAACTGAAAAACGGCGAAAAAATTGTGTATAGTGATGTGAAAAACTATTGCAGCATACCCATGTCGCATAATTGCACATAATCTCTGATGTTCCCATTCTTGTCAGCATTGTTATCTCGCCATTCTTTTGCTGTAATTCCGAAAAGTGCAACATTCAACAAATTGGCTTCATCTGCGTAAACAAAACCTGCTTGTTGTTTCGTGATTGCTTTCGGTATCAGGTTTTCTTTAATAGCATCGGTGTGGATTTGGTAGTTTACTTTGGCCAGTGTCCGCTGCAAGCTCCATTCTAATTTCAGGCGGTCATTTTCATCTTGTTTGAGCCGTTGATATTCTTTTACCAACAATAATTGAAATTTCGGGCTAATCCACATTCCGAAATGGAACGCTATATCTTTGTGAGCATACGTGCCTCCATATCTGCCTGCTTTTGCTGTTATTCCAATGGCGTTGGTGGCTTCTATCCAATTTTTCACGGAAAGGACGAAATTGTTGCTGCCTGCTGCATTTTTAATTGTACCGAAATCGGTATAATTAAAATCGGGATTGTACAAGGCTTCCCATTCGCCAATATACTCAATAGTGCTTTTCAGGCTAAGCCACTTAATTATGATGACTTCCTGCATTTGGCTTTTCGCCATATCGGGAAGCGAAATGTAATCGTCCTATTTTTGAGATATGATTGTTATTTCGGTTCCTGCAATTTCTATTTTTCTGTTTTTTGCCATAGTCTCCCTTGTACTTTTGAATCACAAATGTACACAAATATGGTGAAGTTATTTACTTGATTACTTTCCTGTTAATTCTTTCTTGTGTTTTTTAATAGCCCAATCGTAATGACTTGAAGTTGCCGAAACACAATAACTTCCTAAACTTGTTGTACCCGTCCACGAAAAACACTTGGTTGTAAAAAGTTGTTCGTTTGTAAGCACCCGAGGAACTACCCCCCCCCGCACTCATTCCGGAGCATTGCCACCCACGGAATCTGCGGTGCTTAATCTTTAGACCATTATTAGATTCTATTGGACAACCCTGTCGGATTCGTCAGATTTTTATTAGATTATCGTTAGACTATTTCCAGTCTCCTGTTTTCTCCAGTAGTTTGGCAGGAGTTTCTCATTTTTCCCCACCGCTTGCGCATGTAGCTGATGGCTTCACCGATGAGGCTTTTCGGGAGTACCGTCGGGTTCCAATGACTGTTCCTGCTCCATTTACCGGTCTTTCAATATGGTGTAAAGGTACTAAAAAAACCGTGATCCACACAAGCTTTCAGCCTATAATTTTCATCAGTTTTTTTAGTTTTTTCAGGGCCGGTTTCTCATCGCCTTGAACCGTTTCTGACGGGTGGCCGGATCGTCCCGCATGCCTTCCACCATCATCACCAGGTCCCGCCATTCCATCGGGTAGGATCGGCTCTTTTCATCGTAGGAAGGCAACCGGAAGGTGCCCTGCTCAAGCCTTTTCATGTATTATGCAAAATTTTACATAAATGGTACAGGACCAAGCCGCCGTCCTCCATGTGGAGCAATTTCATAATCGTTTTCCTCGAGCCGATGAAAATAAATACGTCCCCCTTGCGCAACTCATACCCCATGTGGTCTTGAACCAGTCCGCAAAGAGAGTTCATTCCACGGCGCATGTCGGTCTTCCCCGGGCACAGGAAGTAGCGCATGGTGTCATTAAGGCAGAACATGGGAGGAGAAGATTTGGTCCAGGAGCCCCATTGCCATCTCACACTGGGCGCCTCCCTTGAAACTGACCCGCACCCCGCCCGGTAGAATGACCGTGATCTCCCCTCCATGGACATTTTTTACCGCATGGGATGATGGAGAGGCCCTTTTGGCAGGAGGGTTAATCTTTATCGGAGTCAATTCCATGACCGTTGAATCCCCGGCGTGATTATTATAAGAACGGTCTAACCCATACTTGCTCTTCCAATAATAAAAACTTGACTGGGTATAGGATTCATTCTCACAGAAATCCTTGATGCTTAATCCGCTCTTCCGTTGGCGTTCCAGTATCTTGATGAATTCTTCCTTGCTGATCGGTTGCATAATTTTAAGTTTTACCGGCAAAGGTCAGAAATTTTCAGACAGAATGAAACGGGTATTTTATCGGGGGCTTACGTTTTACTATTGTTGGGTGTGTCGTTCTAAGCTGACGCAAAGCCTGTGTTATAGGTTGCGCCTTTTCGTTTTTTGTTTGTTCTATTTTTTTATGAATTTACAATATGGGTAACCACTACAACCATAAAATGAGCCGTATTTTCCTTCTCGCATTACAAGATTTTTACCACATCTCGGACAAATATTATTCTCAATGCTCCGCCGCAGGTTATAAATGTTGTCAATATGTTGTTCGTTTGTTAATTGGGGGTTATTCTTGTAGTCAATTAGTTGGGTATAAATTCGTCGAGCGTTGGCAAAATTACTCACGATAATTTTATTGTTTTATCGTTGTTCGTGAATCGCTTCGCTTATTTCAAGCTCTTTTGGTTTTTTGTTTGGGCTTTGCGTGTCGGCAAAAACCAAATGTGCTTGAATGTGCGTTGGCTTTTAGCATGTTGCCTAACGTTTTGCGGTATGAAATCGTTGGGGATTGCGGGCTACTATCCTGTCCAGTTACACCGAACTTGATGCGGGGCAGAATGTTTGCATAACCACTTAAACCCC
>JAAYFR010000016.1 GCA_012728155.1 Bacteroidales bacterium
GAATTTGTCCAATAATTTTATTGTTTGACAAACGTCAGCTCTGATTTAACCCCCTTTCAAGGTGAGCGGCATTGCATCTGAAATTAACAGTTCATGTAAAAAAATTTAATCGTTGATTCCATCACGGTAACAAATATCACTTCCACCAATATTGATGAGATATTAATATTTAAGGGAAACGGCATCATGTTGCGCGAGAACAGACATTACACTATAATGCCCGAAAAAGGAGAAATTCAATTTGTTGTTGACGGAGTAAATATTAAAGGCGAAATCATGATTTCTAAAAGTAAATGATAATCTGCTCGCATATACACCTTTGCTGAATTACAGATCAATGGCAGTGACTCTCAGGAGAGATATGAAATGCCGACTCTTCCTCTGATAAAAGAATGATACTTTTTCCCTCTAATCGGCAGTTATAATTGAGAAAGTAATTATATTTGATAATTAAATAATTAATGGGGCTTTATTTAATGCATTTCTGAAAGGCTTCACAAAGGGTACTTGAGAAAGCAGGATTCAAATTAGAGTGTATATTTGAAAAATCGATATTCAAAAATGACAAGATTTGCGATGAATATATAAGTGGAGAAACGCATTTGTATTTAGGCAGACAATACCGTTTGCAAATTTTAATCGACAAAGAAGAATCTGTTAAACTAAAAGGCAAATTTATTGTAGTAACAGCGAGTGATAAGTCAAGAGTAAAAGAGTTGTTAAACGATTGGTATTTAAAACATGCCAGGACGAAGTTTCATACAATTGCAACACCACTGATTGACAAATTTAAAAAGTATAAAGTAGAACCGACCTCTGTTGTATTACGTGAGATGCCAACACGTTGGGGAAGCTGTACGCCAAAGGGGAAAATCATATTAAATCCTGAGTTGATTAAAGCTCCAAAAGGTTGTATTGAATATGTGATTATACATGAACTTTGTCATTTAATACATCACGACCACACACAGAAATTCATGGATTTACAGACCAAGGAAATGAAAGACTGGGAAAAGTGGAAAATGAAATTAGAGAAATTGTTAGCATGACAAGTCAACAATTTACATTATTTTTTTATGATTGAGACTATGCGTAAAAATCAATTCAACAAACTGAGCCGTTTCCTGCTCATCACCCCGACGATTATTTCTATTCTGCTTGTATTGGCTCGACTGGTAGTTGTGATTTATGAACGTGGTTATCTCTTCAACCGCTACTGGCTACCGTTGATGTTGGTTTCGATCAATGCCTACGCCATCTTCACTCTTATATTGAAACAGAAGAGGCTACTCGGTGTCTACGTTCTTGTTGTCACCCACATGGCGCTTCTTGTTTTTTTACTTCTGCCTGACAATTATCTCTACCCCTTTTTCGATTGGTACAACGCTTCTGAATATATTACCTATTTTGCCATTAAAGGCATCTTATTTGCCGCCATCCTTCAGTTTTGTAATTATGGACAAAGCGGATGGGAAATATTAATTACAGGCACGAAAAAATATCGGGAGAGAGGGAAGAAATAACCTGGTCTCGCACTTCTTTAAAAAAAGCCATTATACTTTTTATCATTTACATTCAAAATAATCAAATTGCTTCTCTAGGCCACAATTATCATGCCGTAATCCAAATTATTCTGATTTAGCGGATGGTTCAATAATGATTAATTATTAACTTTGTCTCATGAATAAATTATCAGGGTTGAATGATTATGAAACCCGAACAACGAAAAAAATACAAATCTTATGAAAAAATTAATTCTTGCCCTTTCATTACTGGTTTTATCCCTTTATAGTATGGGTAATTCCGAGAAAATCAATGATCCAGAAAAAAAAGTTGCCTTCAAATTTGCATTTTTGACCGATGTACATATGAATGCCAATAATTTGGAAATCAGTTCTGCAGGACTCAAGCAGGCACTGGATCATGCCAAGTCGCAAAACATAGATTTTGTGATTTTTGGTGGCGACCTCGCCGATTTAGATAAATTAAAACCTGAGGATTTGCCCAAAGCCGAATCGGTTGTGAACCGGTTTAAATCGGTTGTGGCAGAGTCGGGTATTAATGCTTATTTTAGTATTGGCAACCACGATAGATATTATACCTTTGCGAATGAACCTGATCCTGCGGGATTTAAACTATTCGAAAAACATTTTGGTGATACCTATTATTCTTTTAATCATAAGGGGGTTCATTATGTGATATTGAACAGTGTGCAAATCAGTGAAGTGACAAGGAAATTTTGTGTCGGCCCTGAACAGTTGGAATGGCTTAAAGCTGATCTGGCAACCATATCTCCTGAAACCCCATTAGTAGTGGTTACGCATGTTCCTTTCCAGTCGCTCTATTACCCAGCCATGAAGGGTGAAGTAAGAGATGCGGATATGTTCTCCAATTTCAAGGAAGTATGGGATCTGCTGCTGAACTACAACTTGAAAGTTATCTTCCAGGGGCACCAGCATCTCTATGAGGAGATGTTCGTTAACAGAACACACTTTGTAACCGGGGGCGCCGTTTGCGCTTCATGGTGGGGAGGTCCGTTGCTCGATACCGAAGAGGGATACATGCTTGTATCTGTCTATAAGGATGGAAGCATCTCTTGGAAGTATATGGATTACGGTTGGGAAGCAGGAAAATGAAGTGAGCCGATTTCTCCCATCTCCCTTCAGAGATGGATAGTATCTTTCGTAAATCAATTTTTTTTATATCGCTTGCTTCTCTGATAGCTCTATGTTATCTTTGCTCTCATTACTTATTATCAATTTATTTAATCATTATAAAATGGAATCAAATCAAGAACCTATTTCTGTCGCCATGCCAAGAAT
Source organism: Bacteroidales bacterium (assembly GCA_012728155.1). GTDB lineage: Bacteria > Bacteroidota > Bacteroidia > Bacteroidales > Dysgonomonadaceae > Proteiniphilum. The sequence continues at coordinate 2,823 of JAAYFR010000016.1, forward strand.
TGGCGACAAAGCACCGTCGTTTATCGCAAAAACGACCCAAGGAGTGATCAACTTCCCGGAAGATTATGCCGGAAAATGGAAAATTCTTTTTAGTCATCCTGCCGATTTCACACCGGTATGTACTTCCGAATTTATGACATTTGCCTCTATGCAAGATCAGTTCGACGCACTCAACTGTCAGTTGGTGGGCTTATCCGTGGATGGGTTGTACAGTCATATCGCCTGGTTGCGTACCATCAAGGAGAAAATCGAGTACCGGGGAATGAAAGATGTGGAAGTGACCTTTCCGCTGATTGAGGATATCACCATGGAGGTGGCCAAGAAATATGGCATGATCCAGCCGAACGAAAATACCACCCAGGCTGTCCGTGCGGTATTTTTTATCGATCCGGCAGGGATTATTCGTACTATCATCTACTATCCGCTTTCTCTGGGTCGTAATTTCGATGAGTTAAAACGTATCCTGATGGGCTTGCAGACGGCAGATGAGTTTGGCGTGGCACTTCCTGCGGATTGGCGTCCGGGTGATGAGGTGATCGTGCCGACTGCCGGATCATGTGGTGTGGCAAAAGAGCGAATGGAGACGAAAGATGAGGATGTACATTGCTACGACTGGTTCTTCTGTACCAGAAAGCTGTCGAAAGAGACGGTTGAAAATGCATTGTACAAGAACTGATAAAAGTTATTTTTGCACTACGAATGAAGTCCCATCTCTTCCTGAGGCGGGACTTCATTCGTTTTTACCTGATTTATATGTTGCGGGTGAGATCGGGATTTTGCTGAACCTCTCTCGGAAATTTACCTATTCGTTCCTTCAAACAGGTCGTGGTTGGGCTTCTCTGTCTTCTGCGGTTGTTTGAAATTATTGAAAGTGTAGCTCAATGTTATTGTGAACAGGGGAGAGC
>JAAYFR010000017.1 GCA_012728155.1 Bacteroidales bacterium
CGATATGAAAGAGGGTACGACAACCATATCCAGAATGTGGAAAGGATTTACCGGGTGTTTATCAAAGATTCTACATTGGTAGGTGGAGTCAATAAATCGGCACCAGCTCCTTTGGCTTCCTATTTGAAAGAAAACTATCCGGAAATCGAGGCTTCTACACGCATATCGCGATATAAAAGTGATTGGAATGTAAATGATAAAATATTTCTCAGTCAATGTCATTTTATCCAGGCGGACACCTCTTTTTTCCATGTCTTTTATCCCGAGGTGAAGATAATGTATCCCGAAGAGATAGATAAGCCACATAATATCTTGTCTGCAACTACTGCCCATAAATTGGGATTAGGACTGCAAGATATCGGACAAAGAATAGATCTTATAAATGCTACTTTGTTGGATATTGTACCTGATAAACCTACCTATAGTAATGTGCCGTTCGATATCATCAATCTCCAAAGTTCAATCTCTGAAAGAAATACGCAGTGGGGGTCTTGGTACGGCTTCACCTATATCCGTGTAAGAAAGGATATAGATATAGCGGCTTTAGAAGATAAGTTGACGAAGATCAGTATAAAGCACAGCCATCCGGACGGGTCGCATGAACAAAGATACGAATGTAAGTTAGTCCCTTTACAGAAATTGAGGATTTTCCATCCCGACACAGAAGTATCCATTCAATATCATCATCTGCGTCTATTTGCTGCCGTGGCTCTTCTGGTGATCGTTTGCGCCTTCTTCAACTATCTGATGCTGTTCATCAACAGGATCAAAAACCGTAATCGGGCGTTGGCATTGCAAAAGGTAAACGGGGCATCCAATCCCCAACTGCTTATCATGTTGCTCGCCGAGTTCACGTCGTTGCTGCTTGCGGCATTGTTGGTCGGATTGGTATTGATGGAGTTATTTTATCCCTCTTTTGCGAAATTTTCATTGATCGAAGCGCAAAAATCATTCTTCCTGCAAGATGCGATTTTATTTGCTTTAGCCATTTTTTTGCTGTCCATTATTTTTGCTTTCTTTCCTGTCGTATATTTCATGAAGCGGAGCATTCAACAGAACCTTATCCCTGAAACACAACAGAGTGGTGGAGTGAGAGACCTTTTCACCCGGATAACTATAGGCTTACAGTTGGTAATCAGTATTCTCCTAATCTTTTCGACGACCATCTTCATGTATCAATTCAGCTATTTGAATAGCGATCATATTGGGTTTAACCGGTATAATATCAATACCGTAAGGGCTTATTCCAAAGAGATTCCTTTAGACGAAATGAAAAGGGTTCCGGGTGTGGAAGAGGTGATACGCTATGGAGGAGAGTTTTTACCCCAAAGTAAAATTGCCCGGTTTTCTGTGGATGAGGATGAGGGTAGTATCAGGGTTTTTAAGTATGATACTTTTGGTCCTGAATTCGTGGAGTTTTTTGGAATACATATCTTTGAAGGTCGGAATATTTTTGAGGGGGAGAAAAATGTCTATCTAATCAACCGGACTGCTGACCAGTTATTGTTTAAAGGAAATTTCTCAGGCCAGAAAAAAGTGAATGGAGTCCCGGTGGTGGGAGTAATTGAAGATATGTATATCGATTCGCCTTTGGTGCCTGTTTTTCCGACCATATACGCTCTGTCGGAAGTCCATTTCCCTATATCCTACGCATATAAATATCAAAAAAACAGGAGAACTGAAACGGAAAAAGAGATAAAGAGAATCGGTATGGAAAAAGCCGGATGTGACGATGTTATTTTCTACAATATGGAGGAGTTATATGCGGAATATACCAAATCAGAGCGATACCTGTTGATATTGCTAAGTATAATGACAGGGATATCGATCCTGATAGCACTTTTCGGAATTTACGCCATGATCACCCTTGCCTGCAACAAACGTCGGAAAGAGATTGCCATCCGTAAAGTGAACGGGGCGAAAGCAAAGGAGATCTTCGCCATATTCCTCTGTCAATATTTTTGGATTACGGTATTGTCCTGTTTTATTGCTTTTCCTATTGGAATATTGCTCATGCAACGCTGGTTGGAACAATATACCCGTCGCATTGAGATGGAGTGGTGGCTCTTTGCCGGGATATTTATCCTTGTAGCACTGATAGTGTTTGCAAGCATCTTTTTTCGTGTGAATCGTGCCGCAAAGGAAAATCCCGCGGAAGTGGTGAAATCGGAATGACTACTAATGTGCCAATGAGAGTAATATGACAAGTGACGACAGAAAATGGACGGAGTCAATGAGATTGAAGAAGATTGATTGAGATTGAAGAAGATAGAAAAGATGTTACTACATTATCTGAAAATAGCGTGGAGGAATCTCCTGAAATACAAGACGCAGAGCGTGATCTCTGTTTTGGGTCTGGCGATCGGCTTTACCGCCTTCTCGTTCACCATGTCGTGGATTCGTTACGAGATGGGATACGACAGACATAATCCGGATGCGGACAGGATATACTGTGTGACTGGAGAAGAAGGAGTTACAAATTATCCTCCTTATGGCTTAACCGATTACGTAAGGAAGAATTTTTCCGAAGTGGAGGCGGCCTGTAATGCCATTTCCAGCCCGCTTTTTATGCCGGACGATCAGCCATTTTATACCATGAACGAAAGATTCGAAAAGGATTGTGGTTTCTCCACTATGGCTGATACCGCCTTTTTTAGTGTATTTTATCCCGAAGTTAAAATCAGCTATCCCTCTCCGTTACCTATAGGATCAGCTGTTTTTGCACGAAGTATCGCAAAAAAATGGAATATTACTCCGGATAAATTCGGACAAAAGATCGACTCGCTGGATTTAATCCCATTGGCTATCGTAGATGCGTGAATGACAATTCTCTGTTTTAAAACGGGTGAACAATATCAGAAAAGCAGTTGTTTACCCTATAGTTCATTGAGCGATCAGTAGTTTAGCTCGATAATAACAGCTTTATACCCTTTGCGGGAAACCGTAGAGTAGGAGTAGGGCTGTTTTCAATAGATAAAAGATATGCCTTATATTGATTATTACAAGATTTTGGGAGTCGACAGGAATGCGTCGGCAGATGACATTAAAAAAGCTTACCGCAAGTTGGCGCGTAAGTTGCATCCCGACCTGAATCCGAACGACAAGGAAGCACAGAAAAAATTCCAGGAACTGAACGAAGCCAATGAGGTGTTGAGCGACCCGGAAAAACGTGCCAAGTATGACAAGTACGGCGAGAACTGGAAGCATGGTGAAGAATATGAGAAAGCGGAACAGCAATACC
>JAAYFR010000163.1 GCA_012728155.1 Bacteroidales bacterium
CACCGCAATATTCCCTTGAAAAAGGCCATCATTGGAGTCGATGGTGATCGATCGCATTTGTATCCCCTCCTCTTTTGAGATGATGGACATCAGGTTGGCCACAATATTAAGCTGGTCATTTCCTATCACCCTCAACACGATGGTATAGCTGGAGGAGCTTGTCTTACCCGACCAGCGGGCTTTTAATATGCGATAACCGAACCGTGAGAAGAGGTCGTGTGCATTGGGGCAGTTTACACGATGAATCTTGATCCCCTGAGAAGAGACAAACCCGAAAATATCGTCACCAAAAATAGGATTACAACATTTCGCCAACCTATAATCGATGCCCGTCAGATTCTGATCGATAATCAATTCATCGGAGCCACCGGTTTCGGGCGAGGGTCTCTTTAGGGTGAACTCTCCGGCGCTCACCGCAGTATGACTCTCTTTGCTTTCCGTCTCCTTATTCTCTAACTCCAGATAGCGATCGATCACCCAGTTCACATCGATCTTTTCAGAAGCGATATCCGCATAAAAATCGGTGACGGTCTTATACCTGAGTTTTTTGATTAGTTGCATCAAGTGTGCCTCCTCCACCTCTATCTTCCGGTTTTTCATGCGACGTGAAAGTGTCTCCTTCGCAATATCGACCTGTTTACTGGCTTCCTCCTTCAGCAGCTGGCGTATTTTGGTCCGTGCTTTCGAGGTTACCACAAAACTCAGCCAGTCCTGTTTGGCCGTTTGGTGCGACGAAGTGTTGACAGCCACCTGGTCGCCGCTTTTCAGCATATGCCTGATGGGCACATTTTTCCCGTTCACCCTCCCCGAGACACAGGTTGAACCCAGATTGGAATGTATGGCAAAAGCGAAATCGAGCACCGTGGCACCTTTGGGAAGCTTGAAGAGATCACCTTTCGGAGTAAACACAAAGATCTCCTCGTCATACAGGTCGAGTTTGAAATCGGTCAATTTCTGGCTCAGGTTGGTATCACTGTCTTCCAGCGACTCCCTCAACGAACTCAGCCAACTATCCAGTGTGGTCTCACCCTTTACCCCCTTATATTTCCAATGTGCCGCCAATCCCCGTTCAGCGATCTCATCCATCCGTTTCGACCGGATCTGCACCTCCACCCACCTTCCATCCGGTCCCATCACAGTGATATGAAGTGACTCATAACCGTTGCTTTTAGGGATGGAAAGCCAGTCTTTCAACCGTTTGGGGTTGGGCTGGTACATATCGGTGATGATGGAATAGACCTGCCAGCACTGCGCTTTCTCCTGCTCGAGAGGCACATCGAGAATTACCCGGATGGCAAATAGGTCGTAAATATTCTCGAACTCTATCTTCTGTTTTTTGAGTTTGTTCTGGATGGAATGGATCGATTTGGTACGTCCTTTGATATCGCATTTCAATCCCGTCATCTCCAGTCGCTCTTTTACCGGCCCGATAAACTCACTGATATAGCGGTCGCGCGACCGCTTCGTCTCATTCAGTTTATGGGCGATGAAATCATATTGCTCCCGGTCGGTATATTTCAGCGAGAGGTCTTCGAGTTCCGACTTGATGGTGTAGAGGCCGAGCCGGTGTGCAAGCGGGGCATACAGGTAAGTGGACTCCACCGAAAGGTCTAACTTGCGCGAAGGCGCGCTCTCCTTTGCGTCGCGCATCCGCTGGAGTTGTTGCGCTATCATGATAAATACCACCCGGATATCCTCGGCGATGGAAAGCAACAACTTGATATAGTTTTCCGACTCAACCGCATTCTTCTTGTCGCTGAATTGATTCACTTTCCTCAATCCCCGCAGAATGTTCCCCACGTCACTGCCAAACTGTTGTTCGACTTTATCTAATGACAGATCCCCTGCAACGACCGGATGAAAAAACAAGACCGCGCATACTGCCGGATGTTTCAATCCGATTTCGTCAATAATGATGACGGCTGTGCGCATAGCCTGCACAAGGGGATATAACGCCTCTCTATCGGGCTGCTCTTCCGCATTTTTGAAAGATTGGCGTAACATCTCCTTCAAACCGGACACTTTCCCGACATCCCACTCCTGCCTGAGAAAGGAGTAGAGTCTGGCATAGAGCCGGAAGAACTCATCACGGTCAATAAAGGTGTTCTTTCCCATTTTTCCCTGTTCAGTTGCTTTTTCTCCCACAAATATACGATTTTCCGCTTTCCCTCCCACTATCAACGGCGGCGTCAGGAGTAATTTTTCAGGTATTTCTTCCTATTGGAGTCCCGGAAGTACTCCGTTGGCGATGGAAATAGGTCTAATTGACGGTGGCTGTCTGATTTTTTACACATCCTGTTTTAGTTTTAGACACCACAAAGATAGTGATAAATAATAGCTGATATTTCGCACTTGAAACTCTTCAAAAGCATTCAAATTCTTGCCGTATGTCCCCGGGGTTGCCATAAAAGTAACGACATAAGCAATGCCATCCTTAAAAACAAGATACAACTTTGCCTGGAATTTCACACCTGTCGTTTTTGTAATATGAAAAAGTCTTGCATCCTGGTTTACAGGATCTACTTCCATCACTATTTCATCGCCTTTGTTACTATTTAGCATATATCTTTCAAATTCAAATTGGCTCAATATTTCCACCGAATTAATTTCTTTCCTTTTATAGGCTATAATAGAAACGGAATTTTCAATTTCCACTTTCTCCAGTTCACTATAAACCGGTGGTAATCCCCAATCGACTATTGCCCTGCGATGTATGGTGTCATTCACAAGCTGTCCGTACAATCTCCAACTATCGGGGACTGTCGCGCTAAACCGAAAAATCCAGACGACTTTTCTCAAATTAAAAAATATATACTTATAGAAATTAAAAAGAGAATGATTGCTATTATTTGCCTTATAAATTCTCGCTTTGAAGAATATATAGTAGCAATCAAAAGACATACAGTTAAGATCACAGCCATTAATCCTTTATCAAATTCTTTATCAAATGGATCTCTCACATAAATATAGAAATGTAGTACAGCTACTAATATTAAAATAGGAACTGAAATGATTAATCTTTTGTCTTTCATTTCTAAAAATTTAATTTAAAAATTATGATAATTGCTGATTATCACTAGTTTTCGAACACAGAGTAGGTAGTAACAGGAAATCCATTTCCCATATCCCAATGCCATATCTCCATAGTGATGCCTCTATTC
>JAAYFR010000164.1 GCA_012728155.1 Bacteroidales bacterium
ATGACTTCTACCACATCTACGGTCGGATGGATGTATTTAATGATCTCTTCCATTGGCTTATATACCATGGGTGCCTCATCGAGGGTGGATCTGTTAACGCAGGTTGTATATACACCGTCCATGCTGCTTTGGAATTCCTTTAGGGAAAGCTCTTTTTTTGCCTGTGTGCGGCTCATTACGCGGCCTGCTCCGTGCGGGGCAGAATAATTCCAATCCGGGTTGCCTTTACCAATTGCAATAATAGAGCCATCTCTCATATTGATAGGAATAATGACCCTCTCACCCTTTTGGGCAGAAATTGCACCCTTACGCAATATCATGTTTTTAGTATCAATATAATTATGGATAGTAGTAAAATGATCTTTAACTTCCAACCCCATGGCATTAACAATTTCGTCGGTCATAGCCTTTCTGTTCATTACCGCATATCTTTGGATGATCTTCATGTCTTGGATATAATCTTCGAAATCCCGGCCCTGTAAGTAGGCAATGTCTTTAGGTATAGATTTGGAGCCTAATTTTTTATATGCTACTTTTTGATAATATTCGGCCACCTGTTTACCTATATTACGACTGCCTGAATGTATGACCAGGTAGAGGCTGCCATTACTATCTCTATTCACCTCAATAAAGTGGTTCCCGCCTCCCAGAGTTCCAATACTTAAGCGCCCCCTGTTTAAATCAAGATGTTTTTTACATATTAACTTTGCAAAAGGCACATCATCAACATAAGGATGTTCAGTCTTCCGAATATTAAATCCACCGGGAATTAATCTTCGGATCGTACGGTCTAATTCATCCAAATTAATATTTTTGTTGGCCAATATCGAGACCTCTATGCCACAGCCGATGTCCACCCCGACCATGTTAGGTACGACCTTGTCGTCCAAAGTCATTGTAGTACCAATAGTGCAGCCCATTCCGGCGTGGGCATCCGGCATTATCCTGATAACACTCTCTTTACAAAACTCCTGATCACAGAGTTCTATTATCTGCTTTTCTGTTACCGGATCGAGATTTTCAGTATAAACGATAGCTTGGTTAGCTTTTCCTTTAATAGTTATCAATAAAGTGGGCACCCCCCGTCTGCAAATTGGTCTTAGTCAACTTTATCATATATTCTTCTATGGACTTCTTTCCTCGAAAAAAGCCCTTCTTATATTATAGATCATAGCCATTGACAGCATCCTCAGTATCCTTAACGATGCCGGATCCGTTTTTAGGCTGATTTCCAAGTGATCTATCTGTTTGTTATTTCATCATAATTTATCGAGCAGTCGAATAACCTCGGAGATGCTCATGCCTTTTTCTTTGGCAATTCCTGCAAGGTCGTCATACTCGTACTTTGAGCGGATAACTCCGTATCCCATGGAATCTTTGCGGCGCACTTCGCCGTAGGGGGTGTCGATCGTTGTGATTTTGCGTTCAAGAACATGCCTGTTGCAGAGAGTCTCGCGTACACCGATCGTAGTGGTGTATTTGAAGACAACTCTTACAATGCTGTCTTTGTCCTGCTCACGGCACAGCATATGAATGAGCGTGCCGGGGCGAGATTTTTTCATGCCGATCGGTAGAGTGAAGACCTCTGGCGCACCGGCGTCAAATAAGCGATCCATTGCAAAACTGATCTCCTCGGCGGTCATATCGTCTACATTGCAGTTCAATTCAACTACCTGATCTCGCTTGTCTTCAGTTTCGCCGAGCATAGCTCTGACGCAGTTAGCCGTTTCAAAATCCCTTTTGCCCATGCCATAGCCGATGGTTTTTGTCTTTATAACGGGCATGTCACCGAAGGATGTTGCAAAATACTTCAGCAGCGCGGCTCCGGTA
>JAAYFR010000165.1 GCA_012728155.1 Bacteroidales bacterium
AGGTAGGGTTGTGCGTTGTGGGGCGTGATAAGCGTCACAAACTTTCCGTAGGGTTTCAGCAATCGTGTCAGATTCGCTTTTTTGCCGTAGGAGGGATGGAACCATTTCTCATGGTCGCGTTTCAATACCTCGCGCTTATCAAACTTCTCATCGATAATCCTGATATTGTTTTTCAGGCATTTCGACCATAGACCGGTACCGAAGTTAAGGCGGAAAGCTGCGATATCATTAGGAAGGCCATTGGTGTAAAAACGCTCTTCTCCCATCGGGCTGGTGATAAAGAAATCATCGTTAAAGTAGACAAAACGATCGGCAAGATTGGGAATTTTATGCAGATAAATCTCTATCAAAGAAGAGTTAAATACGGGTAAAAATTCATGGGGGATATAGTCGCTGTGGTTCACCAGTGCCAGTTTGGGGTGATTGACATTCAGCCATTCCGGCTTTTGCCCGCAAGTGACAAAGTGTATTTTCCTGACCCATGGTGCAAATTTTTCCACTCCCCTGAACCAATACTTCAGAAAGCCGTAGTCGCGGAAACGTGCTTCAGAAACCTCATTCTTTGTGTTGTCGATCTTACCCGAATAGTTGGTGAAATCGGCTTTCCATTTCGGGTCGTCCATATCAACCCAGGTGATCACAAAATCGATATCCATTGCTGTTAGAGGGAGTTTAAATTTATTTTTTTATCGAAGGGTGGAGATTGCCTGCGCTATCCGACGGAGAGTTTCCTCTTTGCCGATCACTTCGGAAATGTCGAACATATGCGGCCCTTTTCCTGCACCTACGATGGCTAATCGGAATGCATTCATAACGTTTCCGGTGTGCAATTGGTTCTGTTGGATCCAATTCATTACTGTTTCCTCTTGGTTTTTTGCGGAGAAATCCTCCATCTTGTCCAGCAGTTCGCCCAGTTGTCTCATCAATGCGGGAGTCTCCTCTTTCCAGCGCTTTTTGACTGTTTTTTCTTCGTAATCGGTGGGAGCGACGAAGAAAAAATATGATTGATCCCATAGTTCATCGATAAAATGGAGGCGTTCTTTTACCAGACCGACTGTCTTTTCTATTTTTTCAATAGGTGCTGAGATCCCTTTTTCTTCTAAAACCGGCATAAACAGTTTCGCAAGATCCGGGTCGGACATCTTGAGGATATATTGGTGATTGTACCATTTGGCCTTCTCCAGATCGAATTTGGCGCCACTTTTGCTACACCTGTCGAAAGAAAATGCCGCTACCAGTTCATCGAGTGAGAATATCTCTTGTTCCGTTCCGGGGTTCCATCCCAAGAAGGCGAGAAAATTGATGACCGCATCCGGCAGATAGCCGCTTTCGCGATAGCCGGAGGAGATCTCGCCATTCGTAGAATCATTCCATTGCAATGGGAAAACAGGAAATCCAAGGCGGTCGCCATCCCGTTTGCTCAATTTGCCGTTTCCATCCGGTTTGAGCAGGAGCGGCAAATGGGCGAATTGTGGCATGCTCCCTTCCCATCCCAAGCTCCGGTAGAGCCATACATGCAGGGGAGCGGAGGGGAGCCACTCCTCACCACGGATCACATGGGTGATCTCCATCAGATGGTCATCCACCACATTGGCAAGGTGATAAGTGGGTAGCTCATCGGCTGATTTGTAGATCACCTTATCGTCGAGTACTGAAGAGTTGACGACCACCTTGCCACGGATCATGTCATCGACAATAATTTCCTGATCGGGATCAATTTTAATGCGGACTACATATTGTATGCCCGATTTTATCAATGAAGCTGTCTCTTCTTCCGGCAGGGTAAGCGAGTTGCGCATCCTCTCCCTGGTGGAGGCATCGTATTGGAAATTGGCGATCTCGTTTCTTCTTGCCTCCAGTTCTTCCGGTGTGTCGAATGCGATGTAAGCTGCCCCTTTGTCGAGCAAAGCAGTGACATACTGCTTGTAGATATCCTTTCGTTGCGATTGTTTATAAGGGCCGTAGCTTCCACCTTTCAGCGGGCTTTCATCGAATGGCAGACCTAACCAGTCAAAAGCCTCCTGGATATACTCTTCTGCGCCCGGCACAAACCGGGAAGAGTCGGTATCTTCGATGCGGAGGATAAAATCACCACCTTGTTGCTTGGCAAAGAGGTAGTTGTATAGTGCTGTGCGTACTCCGCCAATATGCAATGGTCCTGTGGGGCTGGGGGCAAAACGTACCCTTGTCTTGTGATGCGTCATCATATTTTTCAAATTCCGAAAGCGCTCATTTCTTGATATATCCTGTCAAGAGTGCGCCTCTTATTACTTCAGCCTACAAAAATAGGAAAAAATGGTGATGATTTGAAATAAAGCAGATATCTGTCACGAATTTATAGCTTTTGGTTTATATCGGCCGATAAGGATGATGGATCAGGTAAAGTCTTGCTTCGTTTCCCAGATTGAAAAGTAGGTCGATAATACTCAGGTTGGGTCTGAATCCCCATTTTTCAGTAAAAACCTGATAATATCGGTCTGTTTCATAAGAGGAAGGCTTTTTGGGATCTATGGCCTCACGCAGGTCGATTGTATTTGAGGGTGGTTCTTTTATATATTTCGAAGTATAGTTGCAGGGAGTTTCAATGCCGATAAAACGGCAAATAAGCTGGCGCAGTTCTTCGTTAAAATCGTGTAGAAACCGAAATCTTTTTTCGTAGAAAGGGCGGAAATCCTCTTCGAAATATTGAAAGAAAGGAGTAGAATTATATGCCGAAACAATAGCATTCCAATGCAGATGCCGCCATTCTCCGTGTTCCGCGATACATATATCTTTTGTCTGGCTTTTGGCTTTTTTCGGCTTCTCCACCGGGATACTCAAGGGCAGGGGACCGTTTGCCCCGCCAATGATGCACCGATTACGATATGACTGCTTTAGGTAATTGTCGTGAATTTCAATAAATGCCTCTTCCGCATGAAAGAGGGCTGCATAATATTCTACCGGCGCAAGGTAAAAAGACGACAGAAGTATCATCATCACCAAATCATTTCATCACCAAATCATCACTACCCATCCCGACTTGTCGGCATCAACTTACGCCGGTATCTTGGCGCTGCGGAACAACCTCTTCCATCTTATCTTACCGCTGAGCCAGTTGTTGTCTTTTTCAAGCGATAACCAGATCAGCATGGGTTGCCCTACGATATGATCTTCAGGCACAAATCCCCATACGCGGGAATCGGCGGAGTTATGTCGATTGTCCCCCATCATAAAATAGTAGTCGAACTTGAAAGTGTAGGAGTCTGACGCCTCGCCGTTGATATATACTTTTCCATCGCGATAGGCGAAGTCGTTGCCTTCATAATTTTTGATGCAGCGTTCGTAAGCAGCCACTTTGAAATCGGTATCGGTGTCGAATTGAATAGTGGCACCCCTTTTAGGGATCCATAATGGGCCGAAAGTGTCGCGTGTCCAGCCCGTACTATAGTTGAGTGGATAGTAGTAAGCCTGCCCGGGTTGTTCTTTTTCTTTGATCAGATCCCAGATAAATGGTTTGGCTTTCAATTGCTCTACCATCTCGTCGGTGAGAGGTATGTTAAAATAGACCCTTCCATTATTGCCATTTCGGGGATGGAGCCCTCCCCAGACCATACTCAGGCTGTCGGCACCGGTCAGATCTTGAGAGTGGGCGAGCGACTGTCCATATGCATCATAACTCAAATAATCGGCTTTGTTGATACCTAACTCCCTGAACACATCAGGAGAGATGATGGCACCGTCGGTATGGATCATGTAATTATGCTGTGAGTGATGTGGATTGGGAAGAAGGGTGCCGTCTATGAATATTGCGTCGTCTCTCATCTCGATGGTTTCCCCCGGAAGTCCAATGCACCGCTTTACATAGTTCTCACGCCGGTCGACCGGACGATAGACAATTTCTCCGTAATTGCGTCTGTCTGAACGTATGCCTGCGCTCCCGTTTGGATTATATTTCGAAAGGAGATAAAAATCGGTGCCTTGCTGATTCAATGCCACGGTATCGCCAGTTGGGAAGTTGAATACGACGATATCGTTCCTTTTCACCTCTCCAAACCCTTTTAAGCGCCTATATTTCCATTGTGGTTTCTCGAAATAGGATTTTCCGCCGACAATCGGCATGGTGTGCTGTGCCAGTGGAAATGATAGTGGAGTGATAGGTGCACGGGGACCATAACTGAGTTTGCTGACAGCCAGAAAATCTCCCACCAGCAGCGACTTTTCGAGCGACGAAGTGGGTATCTGGTAATTCTGGAAAAAGAAGGTGTTGATGAAATAGACGGCAATCAAAGCAAACAGGATGGCATCCACCCACTCCATAGTTTTTCTGAAGGCACTGTTTTTCGACTGTTTCCAGAAGGACCATGGGGCGAATTTGGTAATATAGATATCGAAAAATAGCAGGATAAAAAGCAATATCCATGGAGAGCCGACCCACATGGAGAACAGTATTGTAGCTGCTCCCCATACCGCAAACCATACCCATTGGCGGCGTGAAGCATTTGAAAGTCTCCTGACCAAATCGAGTCGAGATCCGGAGCTGATTTTTTTTTGTGGATTGTGGGGTGCTTTCTTGCTCATTTTATTTCTTTTTTGTCTTGTGCCAATTCTGTTTATTATTGGAGTGACACATGATATTATTTTTTCTTTAACGGTTGAAATTCATCAGCTCTTCCATCGTGAGAAACCCATTCTTCCCTATGGTAAACTCTGCTGCGAGTACCGCACCAAGGGCAAACCCTTTCCTGCTTTTCGCATCGTGCGTGATGCGAATGATATCGGCATCGGATTCATAAATCACCGAATGGATTCCCGGCACCTCTCCCTCCCGGAAAGCATCAATACGAAGTGTATCTGCCTGCATGGCCTCATCGCCCAAAGCCCATTTCCCTTTCCTGTTGATCTGCGTAAGAATAGCTTCCGCCAGGGTAATGGCTGTACCGCTCGGGGCATCCAATTTGTGGATGTGGTGGGTCTCTTCCATACGTACATCATAACCGGGATAGCGATTCATCAAACTTGCAAGATAATTGTTCAGGGCGAAGAAGATATTGACCCCTAGGCTGAAGTTGGAAGCGTAGAAGAATGTCTTCCCATTTTTCTCGCATGCCTCCTTGATTTCATCAAGGTGGGCAAGCCATCCCGTGGTACCCGATACGACCGGTATATCTGCGGCGAATGCCCGCCTATAGTTGTATAAGGCACTTTCGGGGGAAGTGAATTCAATCGCTACCTCCGCGCTTTTAAACTCGGAGGAGTCAAACTTTTCCTCTTCGTTCAGATCAATAATGCAGACTATTTCGTGCCCCCTTTCGCGGGCGATTTTTTCGATCTCATGCCCCATTTTTCCGTAACCGATAAGCGCTATCTTCATTTTTTTGTTCAATTAGACAGGCAAAAATACAAAATTAATGGATATATCTTGTTGTCGGTGATGATAGATTAATCTTTTTTGCGAGTTGCCGCATAGCCAAACGGTCGATCTTGCCGTTTCCTGTCAGTGGAATGGATGCAACCATATGGATAAGCAGCGGTTGGTGATAACGGGGGAGGATCCGCTTAATGGCACTTTCCAGATAAATCGGCTCACTCGCCCCCTCTATGACAAGCACTATCGCTTCGCCCAATTTAGGATGGGGGAGGGAGGTGATGGCAAAATTTCCGGTGATATGAGGATGTAACATCTTTTCCACCTCCTCTATCTGCACTTTGATTCCACCGGAATTGATGATGTTGTCTATCCTCCCCTTGATAAGGAAACTGCCATCCGGATTAAGTTCGGCAATATCATTGGTGACGATTGGCTTGTCTGACACCAAAGGGGCGTCAATAATCAACCTCTTCTCTTCGGAGAGTGTCAACCGAACAGAGGGGAGAGGGGTATAATAATTGCTGGCCTCGGGATTGCTGAGCCGGCGAAGGGCGATATGTGAAAGTGTCTCGGTCATTCCATAGGTAGCATAAATTGCATTCGGAAATGATTTTAACTTTTTCTCAAGGGTTTCATCTATGGCTCCTCCACCTATGATAAGCAGTTTGATACGGGAGAGACGTTCTCTTTCATCTTCTGTTTGAAGGGAGTTGTACACCTGTAGCGGCACCATGGCTGCAAAGTCGAACGGAATATCTGTCTGGGCAAGGGGATTTCCCCCCGGCTCAATCAGATAGATATCCAGTCCGGCATAGAGGGCGCGGACTACCATCATTTTACCGGCAATATACGCTAAAGGTAGGCAGAGGAGCGCCTTATCCCCTTTTTTCAGGCCGAAGAAATCGCAGCTGCTTTTGGCACTTTGTATCATCTGCTCTTTCCGTACGGTGATCTCTTTGGGCTTGCCTGTTGATCCTGAAGTATGTAGGCGGAGCGTAGCAGATTTGGAGAACCACTCTCTCAAGAACTGATATAATTGTTGGTGGAAGGTGGATTTACTTTTAAAATCGACTTCCCGCTCACCTCTGAAATCCGAGGGAGTGTAGATGATGCCTTCTATGCATATTGGGTACATCTCTTTTTGATCGGAACAAACAAGCTCACTGTCCCATTGTTTCACTTTTTCGCTTTTTAAATCGAACCACAGCTGATCTCCCCTAATTTCCAGAGGTATTGGGATGTTGTTGGTGTACAAGGTGCCGGTACCCAATCCCTGCGGTAAAGAATTATTGAGTGTGGCACACCATTGTGAGATACTGTTAAGTCCTATATTCGACTCAAGTGCCGATGTGATCCACCATCCTATCTTCATTTCCTGAGCCAGATCGATCCATTCGGCACAACCAGTTATTCCACCATGAAGGGAGGGCTTCAGAATGATATATTGGGGATGGATCGTTTCCAGCAGCTTTCTCTTTTCGAGAAGATCGTTGACGCCGATCAGCTCTTCGTCTAAAGCGATGGGCAGGGGAGTGGAAGCGCATAATTCAGCCATCTTTTGCCATTCACCCGCCGGGATAGGTTGTTCGATGGAGTGGATGGAGAGCTCAGCCAGTTGATGGAGCTTCTCCATGACCTCATCCCGGTTGAAGTTGCCGTTGGCATCCACACGCAAGGTCACTTGCCCCGCATTGTATTGCCCCCGGATGGAACGTAGCATATTGAGCTCCCGTTTGAATCCGATCGCCCCGATCTTGAGTTTCATACAACGGAATCCCCGCTTTAACAACGAATCTATCTGTGCCAACATAAAAGAATGATCTCCCATCCATACAAGTCCGTTAATGGTGATCCCTTCTTCTCCCCGACTGAATGGACTCTCCCATAGCTGCCAAGATTGCCGTTGATAGTGCTGCATGGCGGTTTCCAATCCGAAAAGGATGGAGGGATAATGGCGAAGCAGTTCCGTGTCGATCTGTTGTTTCGCTTCCGTTATTGTACAGAAGGATGCCAGGGTGTCTGCATAATCGGGAGTATAATCACAACTAAGGTCGTGCAGCGGCGCACATTCTCCTATGCCGTAGTGGAATCGATCCTCGCTATCCTGCAAAACAACATACCATACCTTGTGATCGGTGTATATACCTCTCGAAGTGCCCACAGGCTGTCTGAATTGCAATTTATAGGGAATGATCTTTATCCGGAACATGTATAAATAGAGTTACGCATTGGAGTTATTGACTTGTTTGGAATAAGAAGTGATCTTGATGCGATAACGCCAATAAATCAATTGTGCCTTGTTGTATTGTCTCAGGGAAGCTTTGGAAATTGTTTGAAATTGGGCTTTCGTTTCTCGAGGAATGCCTGTTTCCCTTCCTGTGCCTCATCGGTCAGATAGTAGAGCATCGTCGCATCACCGGCCAGCTCCTGGATGCCTGCCTGTCCATCGAGTTCGGCATTCAGCCCCGCTTTAATCATGCGGAGTGCCAGCGGACTGTGTTGCATCATCGTTTCCGCACATTCTACCACTTCATCCTCTAATTTGTGGAGGGGTACCACCTTGTTGACCAGCCCCATATCGAGTGCTTCTTGTGCGTTGTACTGGCGGCAAAGGAACCATATTTCGCGGGCTTTTTTTTGTCCCACGATGCGGGCGAGGTAAGAGGAGCCGAAGCCGGCATCGAAACTACCCACGCGGGGACCGGTCTGCCCGAAGATGGCATTGTCAGAGGCGATTGATAGGTCGCACACTACGTGAAGTACGTGTCCCCCGCCGATAGCATAGCCATTGATCATTGCAACTACCGGCTTGGGGATCGACCGGATCTGCTTCTGTACGTCGAGAACACTCAACCGTGGTATGCCCTCTTTATCGATATAACCTCCTTTCCCTTTCACATTCTGATCACCTCCCGAGCAAAACGCCTTGTCGCCCGCTCCGGTGATTATCACTACGCTGATATCTGTCATTTCACGGCAGATATGCAGGGCATCGCTCATCTCAGCGGTAGTAGTGGGTCTGAAAGCATTGTGGTAGCGTGGACGATTGATGGTAATCCGTCCAATTCCATTATAAAAATCAAAAAGAATATCTTCATACGCTTTGATGGTTCTCCATTCTCTATTTGTCATACTGTGTTGAATTTAGTGATTTGTCGCTGTAATATAACTTGGGCGGGTTAGCGCTCTATTTGTCTGCTCTGACCGGAAATTCTCTTTTTGTCGATGATAATAAGATTGGATTTGTGCCACATTCGTTTCCATAGAAGTGAATACTTCCAATAGTACCGGTTTTTTGCTATCGGCAACGGTTAAAAGAGGCAAGTGTTGCTCCAATTCTTCGGCGTTACGGGCGGAAAGATAGAGGAATCCTTGCTGTTCTGCCCAAGCTTTTGCTTCGGTTGTATGAGTGGCAGCAATGTACTCCTGTAATGCTTCCGACTGGTTCAGTTGCGGAAGCATGCCAAATATCTCCCCACCGCCGTTGTTATTCAGGAGGATACGTAAGTGGGTAGCACTATATTTACTCCAAAGGGCGTTCATGTCGTAGAAGAAACTGAGGTCACCGATCAACAGGAAAGTGGGTTCCCCCGATGCCGAAGCATATCCGACCGCTGTGGAGAGCGACCCTTCTATTCCGTTGGTTCCCCGATTACAAAATAGTTTGATCGATGGTGAAATTTTGAATAGCTGTGCAAGCCGTACACTGTTGCTGTTCCCTAACTGTAGGGATGCATTTTTCGGCAATGCATGTATCAGTGTGCCAACTGCATACAGATCGGAGAAGAGAACGTCCGGTTCTGTGATGGACCTACACATACTGCTCCAAAGATCTCCAAAGTTTTCCTCTTTTCGGGAGTTCATTGACTCTTCAGACTTTTTCGCAGCACTGATTTTTTTGGTTTTCAACCCGGACAGCACCTTTACCAAATATTCCAGGAACGTTTTATGATCACTCCTGATAATATCCGTTACTCTTTGAAAGGTGTCGATGATCTCTCCTGATGGAGAGATATGCCACTGTTCGCGGATATTGGCGGAACGGATGAATTGTTTCAACCGCTTGGAAACAATATGCCCGCCCAGAGTGATCACCAGATCGGGTGTTAACTGCGCTAAATCTTTTTCCGATACAGCATAGAGAAGGGTGTCGCAGGTTGACGTTTCTGTTGCAGGGATATTGGATAACTGCTCAGTCAGGATAGCTATTCCCCATCTCTTGCGGAGGGCCTCCAGCAGCTCCGTCAGACCATGATTGGGAGGTAGTTGCCCGACGATGATCATCCGTTTGGAATAATCTGCAAACCGCCGTCCGTAATCCTTTTCATCAAAGAGTAAGCATTTGGACGTGGATTGTCGAATCAGACGAACCGAGGGGAGGGTTGCTGTAGTGAAGCCGAATAGGGGTTCCTCCAGGGGGATATTTATATGTGCGGGCCCCGTCGCCCCACTCTCCATGCCGAGTATTGCTTCGTTGATCAGTCGATTGCAATGCCACTCATCCTCTTCATGGACTATCCGGGGTAGTTGTACCGACCGACGGGTAATCTCCTTGAACACTCCCGCTTGTGGAATTGTCTGCCCATCCCTCTGTCCGATCCAAGCTTCGGGACGATCCGCGGTAATTGCCAGAAGTGGCAACTCCTGATAAAAGGCCTCTGCCACCGAGGGACCGAGATTCAACGCTGCCGTACCGGAAGTACAGCATACTGCTACCGGTTTTCCAATCGCTTGTATGATACCCAAAGCGAAAAAACCGGCACTCCGCTCATCTACCACACTATAGCAGGTGAAGTCGCCGTCGGTCACAAAAGAGTGGATTAGTGGTGCATTGCGTGAGCCGGGAGACAACACTACATGGGTGATATCATGCGCTTTAAGCAGTGCCACCAATTGTAAAACGCTTCTCTTATCAGAATACATATCCTTATTTCACTATATTCAATAATAGGGGTCACATCCCAAACCTCACATTCCTATTCCATTATATGTAACATCACCTCTAATTTGTGTCCGGTCTCTTCCCATTCTTCCTCCATCGAAGAAGAGGCGAGTAACCCACTGCCGGCAAACAAAGTAAGCGATTTTTTTTCAATATGCATACAGCGCAGGTTTACATATATATCGGTCTCTTCTTGGGTGTTGAGCAGACCGAGAAATCCGGAATAGTAAAGCCTGTTTTGTTCCTCATTATCCAGAATAAACTGGTAAGCTTCCTCTTTCGGGAGCCCTGACACTGCGGGTGTGGGATGGAGTGCCTTTAACAATGTGCCTGGCTTTATCATTTCCGGCAAGTTGAAATTGAAGTCTGTCTTCAGATGTGCCAGATTTCCCGATTTAACAGTGTAGGGGCCGTTTATCTCTGGTGTGATATGAAAGGAAGAGAGTTGTTTCAAAAGATAAGAGGTGACCAGATGTTGCTCTCTGAGGTTTTTATCGTCCCAGGTCACCTTGTCGGAGTGAGGATACCGGGTGCCGGCCAATGCTACCGTATGCCACTCCTCTTTTGCGCCCGTCAATAATAATTCCGGTGTGCTACCCAGCCAGGTGCCGCTTTGGGGCGTATGGAAAAGATATATATACGAATGGGGATATTTTTTAACGGCGCTGAAAAAAGAAGCTCCTGGCGAGAATTTCTCTTTTCTACCGATGGTTTTGGTTCTACAGAGTACCAGTTTTTTTAGCTCATCGCTTGACAATGGTCTGTGGAATCGGTTGAAGAGGTGACCGTACTCAATCTTGTCGATACTTTTATGCGATTGGAAGTCTGGTTTCTCTTGCAAATCCTTTCGGAAAGAGAGCCCCGCTTCAGGGGAAGAGGTAAGATCCGGCCGTATCACTATTATGGGTGACGCTGTAGTAACCCGAAAAGGAGCGATTACATAGCCATGCTGTCCGTTCAGCTCTTCAATATCAGTGAGGAGGAGAGGAGAACCGGATGTTTGCATCACAAACCGGGGAACAGTCTCATAAGGTGGTCTGAAGATCGCAAAAGAGGCCTCTTGCTCTATCAACAGATCCAAAATATGGTCGCTATGCTGCTCTCTCATCTCTTTTTTAATACGCTATTGATAACCCTGATGGAAGAGATCAGTTTGTCGGTCGAGGTAAACACATCCACATTCCATACATGTGATGAACGTCCTTTGTGGATAATTGTTCCTACCGCCCTTACGGTATCTCCTTCATGTGCTGAAGAGAGGTGATTGCCGCTGACCTGCATTCCCACACTGATCTCGTCGGGTTCGCAAATAAGCATCGATCCCATCCCCGCTACCGTTTCGGCTAATGCCAGTGTGGCACCGCCATGTAAGATTCCGAAGGGTTGACGGGTTCGCTCATCCACGGGCATCACTGCCTCTACTCGTCCCGATGAGGCGAAAGTGTATTGAATCCCCAGATTGGCCATCAGCGTATTTTGATTGCCGGCATTCAATCTTTCGGGTGGAATATCTGCGGGGGTGACTGCCGCAATGATAAATTTCTGTACTGCTACAGCTACTCCATCTTGGTCGTTGCTCTCAGTGATATAGTCGGCACACGCTTTGATCGAATCTTGGGCATTTCCCATGGCAATACCAAGACCGGCAAGTTGGAGCATCGAGAAATCCCGTCGGCCATCGCCGATAGCCATCACTTCTTTTGCCGTAATCTTAAGTTTTTCAATCAGCACACCCAGTGTGTTTCCCTTATCTATAAATTCCGGCACTACCTCAAGAAAGAATGTTTCCGAACGATATACATCCAATACACCGGCCAATCGTTTCCGCCACTGATCTTTCAAGGCTATCAGGGCTGTCTCGTCATCGCTGACCAACACACACTTGTAGGGAAAGAAATTTACCGCAGCAGAAAGATCTTCTACCGCTACAATCTCCATGCCGTTGAGTAGTGCTTCATTGCGAATATGTTCATTTTCAGGACTCGTAGTGATAAGTTGATTCCGGTGATAGGTGAAAATGGCAAATCCGTTTTTCTCTGCCTTCTTTTCCAAATAGGGAAACAAGGCAGGGTCTATCCTCTTTTCGAATAGCACCTTATCATTACTCACATCAATAATTTGAGCTCCGTTATAGGGAAGGATATAGCCTCCCCACTTTTTCATTTCCAATTTCTCAACCAGATGCCGCAATCCATATGGCGACCGCCCCGAAGCCAATACAAGATGTATGCCCGCATGTTGTATCTTCAACAGTGTGGTTAAAGTCTGCTGGGATAATTCCTTTTTACTATTCACCAATGTGCCATCCACATCAAGAACCAATAGTTTGTATTTCATAGCCATCCTTCTTTTTGGTACCATTCAACCGTTTTTTCTACTCCAGCCTTTAATGTGTATTTTGGCTGAAACCCGATATCTTTTTTTAATGGGGTGATGTCGCACCCCCAATTGCGCTGTTTCATAATCCTATACTTGTCACTGTTAAAAGTAGTAGCCTTCCCAAAAAACGCGGCAATTTTTTCGTTGACAAAGGCTGCCGGTTTAATTAGGAACAGGGGGACTTTTATCCGCACTGTATTTTTTTTATGCAGGGCATCCCGTACGATAGCGTTGAATTCACTGTCGGTGGAGATTTCACCGTCGGAGACAAAATACTCTTTTCGTCGAATTCCTTTTTCGATCAGCGAGAAAATGATGTTTGCCAGATCTTCAATATAGATGAACGAGAGATGTTGCCTTTTATATCCCGCTCCCACCTCCAATCCCCTTTTTACCGCTTTCATCAGGATAAGATAATCTCTGTCGCGAGGACCATATACGCCGGTGGGCCGAAGAATCAGGTAGGGAAATGCGTCGATACTCTTCAGCCACTTTTCAGTTTTCAGTTTGCTTTTTCCGTATGCTGTATTGGGGGTGGGGAGCTTATCGGCACCCATGAGACTATAATTCACCTCATCGCCAGGCCCCATAACCCCCAGAGAGCTCATAAACAGAAAAGAATCGGGAATATTGTCTGTCTCGATCAGTGCTTCTACCAAATTTTTGGTATACTTCCAATTTACTTTGTCGAAATCCGATTTCTGACGTGCCTTTGTCAGTCCTGCAATATGAACAATGTCATCGAAACGGCCATTTTTATTCCGAAAGTCGAGGAGCTGCCCTTTGAGCTTTTCCTGATTGGCATAATTCAAGTCGATAAAATGAATACGCTCGTCCTGTAAATAGTGCCGACTACTACTTTTCCGAATTCCGGCCCAAGTCTCGTATTCCAGTTCCAATGCCTTGTCCACCACATTGCTCCCTATAAATCCACTGGCGCCGGTGATGAGAATTTTTCTCTTTTGCATACTCTTTCTCTTACTTTTCTACAAAAATAGCGATTACTTCACGAATAGAAAATTAAGAATCAATTTAATTTAGTTTCGCTTTAAATCTCAAATCTTAAATCTTACCTCCTAAATTTTTCCTTACTTTGTATTTAACTAAAACGCGTTTTAATTGTTTAAATAAAAACTGACGTAAATAAATTATGAGTAAAAAAATAACCCCAATACCTTCTGCGAACAAATTCAAGAAAAAGGAATTGATCCCCTTAGTAACTGATTTCCTTTCCCAAAATAATGATAAGCAGTTTAATTATAAACAGATAGCAGCTGCATTAGGTGTCCGCGGAGAAGAGGGGCGGCGTGTGTTGATCAGTGTGCTCGACAAGTTGAGAGATGCCGATCTGCTTTTGGAAACATCCCGTGGCAGATACCGTATCAATAACCGGGGATTACTATTGGAAGGGCGTTTTGAGCGGAGAAGCAATGGCAAGAATTTTTTTGTGCCGGATGATGACGGAAATATTATTTTCATCGCTGAACGCAACAGCAAACATGCTATGAATGGTGACAGGGTACAGGTGCAACTGCTGGCAAAGCGGAAACGTGCCGATACGGAGGGGGCCGTTGTTGAGATATTGGAGCGCGCTCAAAGCCGTTTTGTGGGAATATTGGAGGTGCAGAAACACTTCGCCTTCTTGGTGATGGATAGTAAGTTCCTGTCGAATGATATTTTTATTCCGAAAGAGGAATTTAACGGGGCAAAAAATGGGGACAAAGTACTGGTAGAGATTACCGAATGGCCTGCAAAAGCCAATAACCCCGTGGGGAAAGTGATCGACGTGCTGGGACAACCCGGACAGAATGATACGGAGATGCATGCTATCCTGGCACAATATGATCTGCCCTATGGTTATCCCGAAAAGGTGGAGAAATTTGCCGATGCCATCCGGGAGGAGATAGATGAGGCAGAGATTGCCAGACGAGAAGATTTCCGTGATATATGTACCATCACCATCGACCCGAAAGATGCCAAGGATTTTGATGATGCCCTTTCCCTGCGTCAACTCGCACCCAACCGGTGGGAGGTGGGGGTACATATCGCCGACGTGACCCATTATGTGAAACCGGGCGACTTGATTGACCGGGAAGCGGAAGAGCGGGCGACTTCCATCTATCTTGTCGACCGAACAATTCCGATGCTGCCGGAGCGGTTAAGCAACGCTATATGTTCATTGCGCCCCAACGAAGAGAAACTCTGTTTTTCGGTTCTCTTCACGCTAAACGATAAGGCGGAGGTACAAAAATCGCGTATCGTGCGGAGCGTGATCAAGTCGGATAGCCGATTGACTTATGAGGATGCACAGGCGGTCATCGAGACCGGGAAAGGAGATTTCTCCGCTGAGATACTGCAATTGCATCATCTTGCCAAACAACTGCGAGAAAAGAGGTTCGCCAATGGTGCGATCAATTTTGAACGGTATGAGGTGAAATTCAATCTCGATGAGAAAGGGAAGCCATTGGGCGTCTATTTCAGGGAGTCGAAGGAGGCAAATCATCTGATTGAGGAATTTATGTTGCTGGCCAACAAGAATGTGGCGGAGTCTATCGGCATAGTGGCTAAAGGGAAGAAACCCAAGACTTTTGTCTATCGCATCCATGATGTGCCCGATCCGGAAAAACTGGATATATTCAACACATTCATCCTTCGCTTCGGACATAAGATAAAATCGGAAGGTTCGAAAGTGGAGGTGGCGAAAAGTATCAATTCGCTGTTGGATAAAGTGCAGGGACGCCCCGAGGAGAACCTGATTGAGACCATCGCAATCCGTACGATGTCGAAAGCGGTCTACTCCACCAAGAATGTGGGACATTATGGCCTGGCATTCGATTACTATACCCATTTCACATCACCCATCCGTAGGTATCCCGATATGCTGGTACACCGCCTGCTGGAGCGTTATTTAAATGGGGGAGAGAGTGTGAATCAGCAGCAGCTGGAAGAGGAGTGTAAGCACTGTTCACAGATGGAGCAGGTGGCTGCCAACGCTGAGCGGGATTCTATCAAATACAAGCAGGTGGAATTCATGGCGGATAAGATCGGAAAGGTATATGACGGCGTGATTTCAGGGGTGACTGAGTGGGGTATCTATGTGGAGATCAATGAGAACAAGTGTGAAGGGATGATCCCTATTCGTGAACTGGATGATGATTTTTATGAGCTGGATGAGAAGAACTTTCGACTCCTTGGGCGACGTACCAGAAAGGAGTACCGCCTTGGACAACCGGTATCCATTCAGGTGGCGAGGGCCAATCTCGACAGGAAACAGCTTGATTTTGCACTTGTATAATCTTTATGATCAATAGGTTGTGTTATTGCAACTAAAGCGGAGTCCTTTGGATATTTTGTGGGGACCCACAACTTGAAGTGAGCGTAAAAAGAGTAGCTTTTTGGGCGAAGCGAGTTCTACTTTTTTAGTGAGCAAGAGTTGTAATGGGTCGCAAAATATCGTCAGACGAATGCTTTAGCTGTAATACATCAGACAATTCAATATGACGTTTTCCGAAGAGATCAAACAACATGCCTTGTCGCTGGGTTTCGATGCCTGCGGTATCTGCCGTGCTACCGATAGCGGGCAGGAGGAGCGTTATATGCAATGGCTGGCGGAGAATGGCAATGCCGATATGGAATATATGGCCCGGAATATCGACAAGAGGCTCGATCCTCGCCTGTTAGTGGAAGGAGCCAAATCCATTATTTCCGTGGCGCTGAACTACTATCCCCATGAGAAACTTCCCGATGAGGTGCCACAATTTGCCTACTATGCTTATGGGAGAGATTACCACGACGTGGTCCGCGGAAAGTTACGCCAGTTGTTTGATTTTATACAAAGGAGAAATCCCGCTGTTACAGGCCGTTATTTTTCTGATTCGGCACCGGTATTGGAGCGTTTCTGGGCTGCAAAGGCAGGATTGGGCTTTGTAGGAAAAAATAGCTTGCTGATCATTCCCGGCAGAGGATCTTATTTTTTCCTCGGCGAACTTATTGTCGATATGGAGTTGGATTATGATGTTCCTCTCTCCATGAACTGTGGAAATTGCCGGCGTTGCCTGGATGCCTGTCCTACCGGAGCCATAGAACAGCCTCATTTTCTCAATGCCCATAAATGTATCTCGTATCAGACCATTGAAAATAAATGGGAGATCTCTTCCGAGATAATCCCTTTGTTAAGCAATAACGTGTATGGTTGCGATATCTGTCAGATAGTTTGCCCCTGGAATCGATATGCGAAACCCCACCATACGGAAGAATTGATGCCGTCGGATGAGTTCTTGTCACTTAACCTGAAAAAACTGATTGAGATGGATGAAGAGGATTATCGACGGATATTTTGTAAATCGGCTGTGAAAAGGGCTAAATTCTCCGGATTAAAACGGAATGTGGCTGCAATTTCCAAAACTCCCGATAAATAGCTATTTTTGCATCAATAATGATGGAAGAGAGTTTCGATATACATAGTAACCGCAATTTCAAGGAGACTGAACGTGAATTTGAAAGTAGTTTGCGGCCATTGACCTTTGGTGATTTCAAGGGACAGGGGAAGATTGTGGAGAACCTGAAAATATTTGTCAGCGCGGCCCGTTTACGTGGCGAATCGCTTGATCATGTGTTGCTGCATGGTCCTCCCGGGCTGGGCAAGACCACCCTTTCGAATATCATCGCCAATGAATTGGGGGTGGGTTTTAGGGTGACATCGGGACCTGAACTCGACAAACCGGGTGATCTGGCCGGTGTGCTCACCTCGTTAGAGCAAAATGATGTGCTCTTTATCGACGAAATTCATCGCCTCTCCCCCGTAGGGGAGGAGTATCTTTACAGCGCCATGGAGGATTACCGGATCGATATTCTGATTGATAAAGGACCCAGTGCCCGCTCTATTC
>JAAYFR010000166.1 GCA_012728155.1 Bacteroidales bacterium
AGCAGTACCATTCTCGAGTGCGGCAACCTGTAACTCTTTTCCCATAGCTCTTTATTGTTAAATTGTTAAATTGTTAAATTGTTTGACCCATCAACCCATCAACCCATCATCTTTTATTCCCATCAGATCGCAGATGATAGCTTGTCGTGTGTACATACCGTTCTTCGCCTGTTCAAAATAGTAGGCTTTCGGATTTTCATCCACATCCTGATTGATCTCTTTCACGCGGGGAAGCGGATGGAGCACCTTCAGGTGCTCTTTGGAATCGTGCAGCATACGGTTGTGCAGGACATATACGTTCTTCACCTTTTCATATTCCATCAAGTCGGTAAAACGCTCTTTCTGCACACGGGTCATATAGAGGATATCGGCGCTGTTGATCGCTTCGGGGGAAAATTCCGTGAATTCCCGGTAAGAAATATGATGGTTTTCGCAGAATGTTTTGTATTTATCCGGGATATGCAACTCTTCCGGTGCAACGAAATTGAATGTGGGATTAAAATGGGAGAGTCCATGGATAAGCGAGTGTACTGTCCGGCCGTATTTCAGGTCGCCCACAATGGTGATGGTGAGGTTTTCGAGCGTTCCCTGCGTTTCATAGATGGTAAACAGATCGAGCATCGTTTGCGTAGGGTGTTGGTTGGAGCCATCTCCTGCATTGATCACTGGTATGGGTGATATCTCCGATGCGTAGCGGGCAGACCCCTCCAGATGATGGCGCATGATAATCAGGTCGGCATAATTGCCTACCATCATAATAGTATCTTTGAGTGATTCTCCTTTGGTAGAGCTGCTGGTGGCTGAATCGGAGAAGCCGATGATACGTCCACGCAGTCGGTTGACTGCCGTTTCGAAACTGAGTCTTGTACGGGTCGACGGCTCGAAGAAAAGTGTGGCGCATATCTTCCCCTGCAATAGATCACGGTCGGGGTTCTGTTTGAACCTGGAGGCACTTTTGATGATGCGATAGATATCATCACGGTTGTAATCACCTATATTGACTAAACTTTTTATCCCCATCTCTTTTTTTTAATTGATGACAAAATTAAAAAAAACCTTGCAATGATGCTGCAAGGTTTAAAGCATTTTTTTTAGATTTCCAGATCTATGTCGAACAGTTCTTTCCATGGCAACCCCTGTCTGTTGAGTTGTTCCATGAATGGGTCGGGGTTGAACTCTTCCACGTTGAAT
The DNA here is from genome assembly GCA_012728155.1 of Bacteroidales bacterium. GTDB lineage: Bacteria > Bacteroidota > Bacteroidia > Bacteroidales > Dysgonomonadaceae > Proteiniphilum. The sequence goes on from JAAYFR010000166.1 coordinate 1,192, forward strand.
ACGCCGGGTTTTTTCCAGAGGCCCTGCAGGAACAACATGGCACCAATAGTGGCCGGCACGCCGGTGGTGTAACTCACACCCTGGGCGCCGGTCTCTTGGTAGGCCGCTTCGTGACTGCAGTTGTTGTATATATAGTAAGTGCGTTCTTTGCCCTCTTTAATACCCCGTATGCGGCATCCGATGGATGTCTCTCCGGTATAGTTCTCTCCCAGTTCTCCCGGATCGGGAAGTACCGCCTTTAGGAACTGGATGGGAACGATCTTCTGGCCGTTGAATTCCACTTCGTCGATTCGTGCCATGCCAATATTTTGTATCACACGCAGGTGGGTGAGATACTCCTCTCCGAAAGTCATCCAGAAGCGTGCCCGTTTGAGGGAGGGGAAATTTTTTACGAGCGACTCCAGCTCCTCGTGGTAGATCAGATAGGATTCTTTCGGTCCGATATCGGGATAGGTGAGTGGCTGGTGGATTTCGTGCGGTTCTGTTTCTATCCATTCTCCGTTCTCCCAATATTTACCCCGCTGCGTCACCTCGCGGATATTGATTTCGGGATTGAAGTTGGTGGCAAACGCCTTACCATGATCACCCGCATTACAATCCACAATATCGAGATAGTGAATCTCATCGAAATGGTGCTTGGCGGCATAAGCGGTAAAAATACTGGTCACCCCGGGGTCGAACCCACAACCAAGAATAGCAGTCAGCCCCGCCTGCTCGAACTTTTCTTTATATGCCCATTGCCATTTGTATTCGAACTTGGCCTCATCTTTGGGCTCGTAATTGGCGGTGTCAAGGTAATGAACGCCACATTCCAGGCAGGCATCCATAATGGTGAGGTCCTGATAGGGCAGTGCCACGTTAATCACCAATTCCGGTTTATACTCATTGAACAGTGCAACCAATTCGGGAACACTGTCGGCGTCTACCTTGGCTGTCTGAATGGATACCCCTGTGCGGCGCTTCACATCTTCGGCAATGAGATCGCATTTACTTTTGGTGCGGCTTGCCAGCATAATATCGGTGAACACATCACTATTTTGTGCCACTTTATTGACCACTACCGTCCCTACACCTCCGGCACCAATAATCACTACTTTCCCCATTTTTTCGTTAAGTTGTTTAGATATAATAAATTTGATTGCAATTCCGTTTCCCATTCATATCGGGATGTGGACTGCCTTCGCAAATATACAATTATTCTTTGAAAGATAGTGCACTTTATGCGATATTACGATTCGGTATGTTCCACTTGCCCCTCACCACTATTCTACTATTCTTCTTCTCGGCTTTTCCATTATAAATTGTAACTTTGTATGATTAGGTTTCAAAAAACAGAAAATCAATGAACGAAGAAA
>JAAYFR010000167.1 GCA_012728155.1 Bacteroidales bacterium
AATTTATTGTATATTAGAAATTTAAATAATGAACTATGGAGTTGAAAACATTTATTTTAGCCAGCTTTTTAATTTTATGCTCTTGTCACACAGCTATTGTCAAGGAATATGCCATTATTCCTCAACCCGTGCAAATTGAGTACAAAACGGGGACTATAAATTTAAAGAGGAAGCCGGGTATTGCTTTTCCTGCTGATCTATACAATGAAGCGAAACTTCTGCAATCTTATCTGGATAGCGATTTCTCGATGCAGGCTGAATTGAAGGAAGGAGAGAAAAAAGCAACAATTACCTTACAGTTGGATCCAACAGTTCTACCCGAACAACAGGAAGGGTATCTATTGGATGCATCCTCGAAATTTATTACAATTAGGGCCAATTCCCCGGCCGGCGTACTTAATGGCATTCAAACCTTACGACAAATTATCAAGGAGGAAGAAGGCCACTTTGTTGTACAAAAAGCGATAATAACCGATTATCCCTCCTTCTCATGGCGCGCATTTATGCTGGATGAAGGTCGCTATTTTAAAGGGAAAGAGGTTGTCTTTGACTTATTGGACAACATGTCGGAACTGAAGATGAATGTTTTCCACTGGGGGTTGACAAACGATCAAGGGTGGCGTATCGAAATAAAGAAATATCCGGAACTGACAAAAACAGGAGCTTACCGCGACTCATCGGAGATAAACAATTTCAATAGCAATCTATTTGACGGCAAGATGCACGGTGGGTTTTATACTCAGGACGAAATAAAGGAAATAATCGATTATGCGACCCAACGGCACATAATGATTGTCCCGGAAATCAATATGCCCGGACATTCCAGTGCGGCTATCGCTTCTTATCCGTGGTTAGGAACAAGCGGAAAGCAAATCAAAGTACCTGCTAAATTCGGTGTGATGTATGACGTGTTAAACGTAGCCAATCCCCAGGTAATGCAGTTTCTTGAGGATGTAATTGATGAGGTGATCGCCTTGTTCCCTTCCCCCGTATTTCATATTGGGGGTGATGAAGTGAGATACAACCAGTGGAACGAATCTTCTTTCGTGCAAGCATATATGAAAAATAACAACTTGAAAACGCCCGCCGAATTACAAGTATTCTTTACTAATGAAATGTCAAACCTACTCGCTTCAAAGAATCGTCGCATGATGGGTTGGAATGAAATCACAGGAGCCAGACTACATGAATACCAAACGGAAAAAGATGCAGAAGATAATGTGCAGCTTGCCGAGGGAACAATAGTCCATTTCTGGAAAGGAGATCCCAATTTAATCAAAGAGACTATTGAAAAAGGATACGAGGTTGTGAACTCTTATCACAACTACACCTATATAGATTATTCATATGAGCGTATATCGCTGGAAAAGGCATATGAATTTAACCCGGTACCGGAAGGATTAACGAAAGAACAGGAGATGCTCGTGTTGGGATTGGGATGCCAAATGTGGGGTGAATTCATCCCAACCGTGGAGAGCATGAATTTAAAAATCTATCCCCGCATCGCAGCATATGCCGAAACAGGATGGACTGCAGCTGACAGGAAGAATTATGAACATTTCCGTATTGCTTTGGATCACTTTTTATAGAAATGGAGCAATAAAGGCATTATTTGGGGTAAGTTTGAAGGAAGTTATCCTGAATGATAGACTTTTATAAATATCTACCTAAGAGATGAAATATAAAACAGTCTTTTTACTTATTTTTTTTGTCTTCTGTTATCCCCAATGTAAAAGCAGATCAGATTATAATTAATTAATAGAGAAAACAACCAGCTATCTCCCCTTTTACAGGAATATAAATATATTTTTAGATGGATGTCGAAATGTTTTTTATCAGGGAGAATAAATTTGATGCAAATTGTCTGGGAAAAAATATTTTTATTCGCAATATGAAAAGAGAGGAGATAGTTCAAAATGACAACTTGTTTCTCTCATCAGAAGAGTAAACTCTTTTTCAATTATCTTTCACTAATTATCCAACTTGGTATACAAAAAAGAAAGAGTTGCCTATCCACAAATCTCCTGAATAAAGCGCTCTTCGGCTTGATCTACCCACTCCCCGAAATTTTCATCGGGGGTATAGTAGGGTATAAACTCAATTAGCTTATCCAATTTGAATTTTTTGGCTGAGATACCTACACCCGAAAGGCCTGCATCATATGCGTTGAACTCCTGCTCCACATGAACGGGGACCATCAATATCGGTTTGCGGTAATAGAGTGCTTCACAAAGAGATTCAAATCCCGATGTGGTAGCATAAGCTTTACAGCCTGCCATGCTTTGCAAGAAACCTTCATCGTTCAACTTGTGTAACGTGAAATTATCATCTACCTGCGTCACCTCATCGGCACCTTTCTTGTCCCAGAAAAAGCGCAACGGAATTTCGGGATATTTCCTGTGCCACTCCGATATTTCATCGAGATAGCCGGTATTCAACATATAACCATGGATATAATCGCCATCGGAAGGTTCAATCTGAAATACTTCACACCGCAACAAAGGAGGGACAATCACAATCTTCTTCTTCTCCGATCCCGGCATATCCCTGAAAGAGAGCGCCAGTATTTTGGATGCACGGGTGGAGGTAATCTTGGAGAGCATCCGCAAAAAATAGTATTTCACATCCTGCTCGGCTGTCGTTTTATAATGGGGATTAAGTAACACATATTGATGCGCCAGGGTAATCATCTCTATCCCCATCTTCTTGTCGAATCGATACATACCATAAGCCGTGCCGGTGATCATCTCATAAAAATTGATCACCTTGTCGGGCTTCAACTCTTCTATCTTATGCTTGACAAATAGTAGACTATCCTTGAAGACGAAAGGGCGAAGAAAATTATTCGCCATGCTAATCAGGATATTAGGACGTTTCTGCTTATAAAAAGAGGTAAAACTGGGACTATCGAATTCGAAGAGGGGTGCTCCGATCTTGTTGATAAAAAATGGCGGTGTCAGTCTGGAGTCGCTTTTCCCAATAAGCACGCCCACCACTTCGTGACCATGCTTCCGAAGGACGGCAGCCAAGGATAACGCCTGCGTGTAATGACCTCTCCCCTCACCCTGCACAGTAAACAAAAATCTCACTCGTTCGGATTTTTAAAATAGAAACCTCAACACAAAAATACAAAATTGCCACATAATCCACAACAATGAAGGTCAATTCCTGTCAAAGATCTAAAATTCTTTTATCGCTTGCGTAACCTATTCTCTCGCTACCGGTAAATTCAGAAGATAGCTGCACTTATGAAAATGAATTAGCTATTGAATTCAAGTGCTTTCCCAAATAGGCCTTCGGTTACATTTCCATTTTGGAAAAGAACATTTCCATTCACAAAAGTGGTATGGACTGAACAGTCGAAACTCTCTCCTTCAAAGGGCGACCAGCCGCATTTGTAAAACAGATTCTCCGGTGTAACCATATATGGGCTGGAGGGATCTATCAACACCAGATCGGCATAATAACCTTCCCTAATAAAGCCCCGATCCCGTATCTGAAACAATTGTGCCGGCGCATGACACATTTTCTCCACTACCAGTTCTTTGGTATAGAGTCCTTTCTTTGCCAGTTGAAGCATCACTTGCAAGGAGTGCTGTACAAGCGGACCGCCCGAAGCAGCTTGCAATGCTCCACCCTCTTTCTCACTCAACAAATGAGGTGCATGATCGGTAGCCACCACATCAAGCTTGCCACTTTTCAATGCTTCCCGCAAAGCTTCCCTATCCTGAAAAGTTTTTACGGCAGGATTCCATTTGATTCTTGCTCCCAACCTTTCATAATCGCCATCCGAGAACCAAAGATGATGTACACATACTTCAGCCGTAATTTTTTTCTCGTATAACGGCTTCGCATCAAAAAGGCTCAACTCACGCCCGGTAGAGAGATGCAACAGATGCAGCTTCGAACCATATTTGTCGGCCAGCTCCACCGCATGAGCAGACGACTGATAACACGCCTCTGCACTTCGAATTAATGGATGATATTTGATGGGAATAAAATCTCCCAGTTCTTTTTTATAGATATCGATATTGTTACGGATAATCTCCTCTTTCTCACAATGGGTGGCAATCAGCGTATCGATTTCGGCAAAGATCCGTCGCAGGGCTTTGTCGTCATCCACCAGCATATTCCCGGTTGAAGAACCCATAAAGACCTTCACGCCACAAATCTGCTTCCGGTCTGCTTTCTTCAACTCCTCCATATTATCATTGGTTGCCCCAAGATAGAATGCGAAGTTGGCAGCCGATTTTCCGGCAGCCATCTCCATCTTCCGGCGAAGGGCATCCCAAGTGACCGTCTGCGGATTGGTGTTGGGCATCTCCATGTAAGAGGTCACACCTCCCGCAACCGCCGCTCGGCTTTCGGTATGGATATCCCCTTTGTGCGTCAGACCGGGATCGCGAAAATGCACCTGATCGTCAATCACACCCGGCATCAGCCAAAGACCACGGGCGTCAATCACCTGTCGGCAGGCATTCAGTACCCCTTCCGGCACCTCCTCCCTGAAAATCCGGGAGATCTTCTCTCCTTTCAGAAGCAGCGATCCAATAAAACT
>JAAYFR010000168.1 GCA_012728155.1 Bacteroidales bacterium
CCCATGATGAGAAGAACGACTGTAACATTGGCGATACAGTGCGTATAATGGAAACCCGTCCCTTGAGTAAAACAAAGAGATGGAGAGTGGTTGAAGTAATGGAAAGGGCTAAGTAAGATGATACAACAGGAATCAAGATTAACTGTAACCGACAATAGTGGAGCCAAAGAGGCGCTCTGTATCCGAGTTCTGGGTGGTACCGGTAGACGCTATGCATCGGTAGGGGATGTGATTGTTGTGACTATCAAGAGCACAATCCCTTCGAGTGATATTAAAAAAGGCGCTGTTACAAGAGCGATCATTGTTCGTACCAAGAAAGAGATTCGTCGTGCCGACGGTTCCTATATTCGTTTCGACGACAATGCCTGCGTACTTTTGAACAATGCCGGTGAGTTGAGGGCAAGTCGTATTTTTGGGCCGGTTGCCCGCGAGTTACGTACTACGAATATGAAGATCGTATCCTTAGCTCCGGAAGTATTATAATCTATTAATCAATCACAGGCAATGAGTAAATTACATATAAAGAAAGGCGATACGGTTTGGGTTAATTCCGGTGAAGACAAAGGGAAGACCGGCCGCGTGCTTGAGGTTCAGGTAAAAAAGAACCGAGCTGTGGTAGAGGGAGTAAACATGGTGTCGAAACATACTAAACCCAACGCCCAGAATCCCAATGGAGGAATTGAGAGGAAGGAGGCGTCAGTGCATATCTCGAATCTGAATCCGGTAGATCCCAAAACTGGCAAACCTACCCGCGTTGGACGAAAAGAAAATAGTAAAGGTAAATTGGTTCGTTACGCTAAAAAATCTGGGGAGGAGATTAAATGAGTACAATATACGAAGTAAGCTTAAAAAAGGATTATAAAGAGCGTATTGTTCCTGCGCTGGTGAAAGAGTTCAACTATACCACGGTGATGCAGGCTCCCAGACTGGAGAAGATTGTGATTAACCAGGGATTGGGAATGGCTGTAGCGGATAAGAAAATTATCGAGACGGCCATTAACGAACTGACAACGATCACAGGACAGAAGGCAGTGGCTACCATATCGCGTAAAGATATCTCGAATTTCAAGTTACGTAAAAAAATGCCTATCGGCGTACGAGTAACGTTGCGTCATGATAAGATGTATGAATTCCTTGAAAGATTGGTACGAGTAGCCTTGCCCCGTATCCGCGACTTCAAGGGGATCGAAGCCAAACTCGACGGAAGAGGTAACTATACGTTGGGAATCCAGGAGCAGATTATTTTCCCTGAGATCAATATCGATAATATCTCCCGCTTGTTGGGAATGAATATCACATTCGTCACCACTGCTGCTACCGATAAAGAGGGATATGCTCTTCTAAGGGAATTTGGATTACCGTTTAAAAATGCAAAAAATCAATAGATAATGGCAAAAGAATCAATGAAAGCCCGTGAGGTGAAGAGAGCTAAAATGGTTGCCCGCTACGCTGCGAAAAGGGAAAAATACCTGGCCGAAGGCAATTATGAAGCGCTTCAATCTATCCCGAAAAATGCTTCGCCGGTACGTCTGCACAACCGTTGTAAAATTACCGGCCGACCGAAAGGATATATGCGCCAGTTTGGTGTGTCGCGTATCCAATTTCGTGAAATGGCATCCAAGGGATTGATACCGGGGGTGAAGAAAGCAAGTTGGTAAAACTAATGTGATGATGTGTTGATTTATTGGTGTAATCATCATTGAATCGGCATATCGTTCAATCAGAAAATCAATAAATATTGTCCCGGCAGTCGGGATCAATTTAAATTTTATATATATGACAGATCCAATAGCAGATTATTTGACGCGGCTCAGAAATGCCATCATGGCAAAGCATAGAGTGGTGGAGATACCCGCATCAAATCTAAAGAAAGATATCACTAAGATACTTTTCGAAAAGGGATACATACTGAACTATAAGTTCGTAGAGGACGGTCCCCAGGGCAGCATCATGATTGCCTTGAAATACGATCCGGTACACAAAGTGAATGCAATCAAGAAACTGGAACGCATCTCTTCCCCGGGTTTACGCCAATACGTGGGATACAAGGATTTGCCTCGTGTGCTGAACGGTTTGGGTATTGCCATACTGTCTACTTCAAATGGAGTAATGACCGATAAAGAAGCCCGTGCACAGAAAGTGGGTGGGGAAGTTTTATGTTACGTTTATTAATTTGAAGGAGAAAGAGTATGTCTAGGATAGGAAAATTACCCATAACAGTGCCTGCAGGTGTTGCAGTGACAATTGGAGATGACAATGTGATTAAGCTGAAAGGCCCGAAAGGGGAGTTGAGTCAGCAGGTGAGTAGCAGTATGAAGGTAGAAATGAATGATGGCGTGCTTACCATTGAACGTCCCAACGACGAGAAGGAGAGCCGTTCATTGCACGGACTCTACCGCTCTTTATTGAATAATATGGTGATTGGTGTCTCGGAAGGTTTCCGCAAGGAACTGGAACTCGTGGGTGTTGGTTACCGTGTAACCAACAATGGCCAAGTGCTGGAGTTGTCATTGGGATATACGCATGCTATTTTCTTGCAACTGCCAGATGAGATCAAGGTGGAAACCAAGATGGAGAGAAATAAAAATCCGCTTATTATCTTGGAATCCTGCGATAAACAATTATTGGGACAGGTATGTGCCAAGATCCGTTCATTCCGTAAACCGGAACCTTACAAAGGGAAAGGTATTCGTTTTGTAGGCGAACAGGTACGTCGCAAGTCTGGTAAGACGGCATCTAAATAATATCAAACAGAAATCACTATGTTGACAAAAAACGAAAGAAGAGTAAAGATAAAGACCCGTGTACGAGGAAGAGTGCAGGGTACTCCCGAGAGACCCCGTCTCTCCGTATTTAGAAGCAATAAACAGATCTATGCCCAGGTGATCGACGATACCACAGGCAAAACATTGGCATCGGCATCTTCTCTGAAAATGGAGGAGAAACTTCCCAAGAAAGAGATCGCGGCCAAGGTGGGTGAACTGATTGCTCAAAATGCACGTGAAGCCGGAGTTGAGATGGTAACATTCGATAGGAACGGTTACCTCTATCACGGACGTATTAAAGAATTGGCAGATGCAGCCCGTAAAGGGGGACTTAAATTTTAACGATCATGGCAGGAGTAATAAATAAAGTAAAAACAACCAACGATATCGAACTGAAAGATCGCTTGGTGGCGATCAACCGTACCACCAAAGTAACAAAAGGTGGTCGAACGTTCACATTTGCTGCAATGGTAGTTGTAGGAAATGAAGATGGAATTGTAGGCTGGGGGTTGGGTAAAGCAGGAGAAGTAACTACGGCCATCGCCAAAGGTATGGAAGCTGCCAAGAAAAACCTGATCAAGGTTCCGGTATATAAAGGCACAATACCTCATGAACAAACTGCCCGTTACGGGGGAGCGGAAGTCTTTCTCAAACCGGCAGTTACCGGTACCGGAGTAAAGGCAGGGGGTGCTATGCGTGCCGTACTTGAAAGTGTGGGAATCACCGATGTGTTGGCTAAATCGAAAGGATCATCCAACCCACATAACCTTGTGAAAGCAACGATTACTGCATTGACCGAATTGAGAGATCCTATCACTGTAGCTCAAAATAGAGGAGTGAGTTTGGAAAAAGTGTTTAACGGATAAAAAGAGGACTGAAATGGCTACAATAAAAATAAAACAGACAAAAAGCAGAATAGGGGCTCCTAAAGATCAGAAGAGAACGTTAGACGCTCTGGGATTGACCAAAATGCAACGTGTTGTGGAACATGAAGATACTCCCTCTATCCGGGGACTTATACGAAAAGTGCAGCACTTGGTTACGGTAATTGAGAATTAAAGGAGTTAACATTGAACATTGAAAATTAATAAAGACAATATAATGGATTTATCGAATTTAAAACCGGCTGAAGGTTCAACAAAGAGCCGCAAACGGATTGGACGCGGCCCCGGATCGGGAAAAGGGGGAACTTCTACCAAAGGGCATAAAGGACAGAAGTCAAGATCGGGTTATTCAAAGAAAGTCGGTTTCGAAGGGGGACAGATGCCTTTACAGCGTCGCTTACCCAAATTCGGATTTAAACCCCTGAATAGAGTTGAATATAAGGCGATCAATTTGGAAACATTGCAGGTGCTTGCTGAGACGAATAACCTCACCCAAATCAATCCTGAAGTGTTGATTGAAGCCGGACTTGTTTCCCGTAAGCATTTAGTGAAAATTCTTGGTAGGGGCACTCTGTCAGCCAAATTGGAAGTATCGGCGCACGCCTTTTCCAAAACAGCCGAAGAAGCCATTACTACAGCAGGTGGAACCGCAGTAAAACTATAATGAAATGGGATTCGTACAAACAATAAAAAATATATGGAAGATAGAAGACCTTAGAAAAAGGCTAATTATCACCGTAGGTTTTGTTGCCATTTATCGGTTCGGTTCGTTCGTCGTCTTGCCCGGAATTAATCCGGAACATCTCGTGGCGTTACAGGCGAATGCCAGTACGGGGCTGCTAAGCCTTCTCGATATGTTTTCCGGAGGTGCTTTTGCCAATGCATCTATCTTTGCTTTGGGAATTATGCCCTATATCTCTGCATCTATTGTGATGCAGTTGCTGGGTATCGCCGTTCCTGCATTCCAGAAGATGCAACGTGAAGGAGAAAGTGGTCGGACAAAAATAAACCAATATACTCGTTATCTCACGGTGGCTATCTTACTCATACAAGGTCCTGCCTATCTTTATGGAGCTGTAGGAAGTGCTATTCCCGGTGGTTTTTGGGATTGGGTGTTACCCTCTACTATAATTCTTGCCGGTGGAAGCATGTTTGTGCTCTGGTTGGGTGAGCGAATTACCGATAAAGGTGTGGGAAACGGTATCTCCTTTGTCATTCTTATTGGTATCATTGCTCGTTTGCCCAAGGCACTGGTAGCTGAATACGACCGATTGATCGATGCCCCGGGAGGTTTGATCCTGCTCGTGCTGGAAATACTGTTCCTGGTAGCTGTTACAGCAGCCGCAATCATGTTGGTACAGGGAGTTAGGAAAGTGCCCGTACAATACGCAAAACGTGTGGTAGGTAACAGACAATACGGAGGTGTGAGACAATATATCCCGTTAAAGGTAAATGCAGCCAACGTAATGCCTATTATCTTTGCTCAAGCGATCATGTTTATCCCCATTACCATCGCTCAGTTCTCTGTACGTGAAGGAGGGGGATTCTTGGCCTCGCTGATGGATTTCACCAGCTTCTGGTATAACTTTATCTTTGCAGCGCTAATCATCGCTTTTACCTATTTTTATACGGCAATTACGGTGAATCCGGTGCAGATGGCTGAAGACCTGAAGCGTAACAATGGCTTTATTCCAGGAGTAAAACCGGGGAAAAGAACTGCCGAGTATATCGACACCATCATGTCGAGAATTACGCTGCCCGGATCGTTTTTCTTGGCTCTAGTCTCTATTATGCCGGCTTTTGCCAAGTTGATGGGAATCAACTCCCAATTTTCCGCTTTTTTTGGAGGCACATCGTTGCTGATCCTTGTAGGTGTGGTACTCGATACATTACAACAGATCGAAAGTCATCTATTGATGCGTCACTATGATGGTTTTCTGAAATCAGGTGCTAAAATTAAAGGACGGACAGGATCAATAGCTGCTTATTAAGAACCGGAAATTGACTGAATAGATGAATAGCAAAGTGATCATATTGAAGAGCGACGAGGAAATCGAATTTATGCGTGAAGCAAATCGACTGGTAGGGATGACTCTTGGAGAGCTGTCCAAGCATATCAGGCCGGGAATTACCACGCTTGAACTCGATCGTATCGCAGAAAAGTTCATCAGGGATCATGGTGCAATTCCTACCTTTCTGGGTTATGGCGGTTTTCCCAATTCAATCTGTACTTCGGTCAATGAGAACGTGGTACATGGAATCCCCAATAACAAGCCGTTGCAGGAGGGCGATATTATATCGATCGATTGTGGTACAAAATTGCGTGGTTTTTGTGGAGACTCAGCCTACACTTTTTGTGTGGGGGAGGTGAGCGAAGAGGTGAAAGCACTTCTTCGTACTACCAAAGAGTCTCTTTATAAAGGTATTGAGAAGGCAAAGGAAGGGAATAGAATCGGAGATATCGGTTCTACTATCCAGACCTATTGCGAGAAACAGGGTTATTCCGTGGTACGCGAATTGGTGGGACATGGTATCGGTAGAGAGATGCATGAAGCACCGGAAGTCCCAAATTACGGGCGACGAGGAATTGGTCCTGTCATTAAGAACGGAATGTGTATTGCAATCGAACCGATGATCAATATGGGTGGCAAAAAAGTGGTTTTTGAAAATGATGGATGGACGGTGCGTACTAAAGACCGTAAACCGTCGGCTCATTTCGAACATACCATTGCTATTCGTAATGATAAAGCGGATATTTTATCGACATTTGAATTTTTTCAGGAAAATAATTAAAACGGAGTATTTGATTCATGGCTAAACAAGCTGCAATAGAACAGGACGGAACAATTATCGAAGCGTTGTCCAATGCGATGTTCCGTGTAGAACTGGAAAACGGACATGAAATAACTGCCCATATATCAGGGAAAATGCGGATGCATTATATACGCATATTGCCCGGTGACAGGGTGAGGGTGGAAATGTCTCCTTACGATCTTTCGAAAGGAAGAATTTCATTCAGATATAAGTAAAGTGGAAAAATAGAAAGGTGGGAAAGAGTGAGAAGCAAAATTGCGAATCTGTACAGAAATGCATTATTTGCGGTGAAAAATATGTAAATTCGTCTTTCAAACCTGAAAAAATATGAAGAAATAATAAAAACATAGATAATTTTCTGATCTTTGTGTTCCCAAATTAGGGTAGTAACCCTACGGGGTCAAAAAGTTTGAAACGTGCATAATAACTGTTCTTATTCAAGTTCAAGATTTCCGCAAGTTCCATACACCGGCAAAGAAAAGATAACATATCGAGTGAATAATAAAACAGGTATAATCATATGAAGGTAAGAGCATCTTTAAAGAAACGTTCGGCCGACTGCAAAATTGTGAGAAGAAAAGGCCGTTTGTATATTATCAATAAAAAGAATCCCAAGTTTAAACAACGCCAGGGATAGTAAAAGGTAATAATCAATATAACTATAAAGTAATATATGGCAATAAGAATTGTAGGTGTCGACCTGCCGCAAAATAAAAGAGGTGAAGTAGCGCTCACATATATCTATGGCTTGGGCCGTAGTTCAGCTAACACCATTCTGACAAAGGCTGAAGTCGACAAGAACATTAAAGTGAAAGACTGGACCGATGACCAGGCAGCCCGTATCCGTGAGATCATCCAGGCTGAATTTAAAGTGGAGGGAGATCTTCGTTCCGAGACGCAGCTCAATATCAAACGTCTGATGGATATCGGTTGTTATCGTGGTATACGCCATCGTATCGGCTTGCCCGTACGGGGACAAAGCACCAAGAATAACGCCCGTACCCGTAAGGGAAGAAAGAAAACCGTTGCTAACAAGAAAAAAGCTACTAAATAATAGATAGGTAACATGGCAAAGAGAACAGTTGCAGCAAAAAAGAGAAATGTGAAAGTGAGTGCTGTCGGACAGGCCCACATCTCATCATCATTCAATAATATCATTGTTTCATTGACCAATGAAAACGGTGAAGTGATCAGTTGGTCATCCGCCGGGAAAATGGGCTTCAGGAGCTCGAAAAAGAATACTCCCTATGCGGCTCAAATGGTCGCACAAGATTGCTCAAAAATAGCATACGACTTGGGATTACGCAAGGTAAAGGCATATGTGAAAGGACCTGGTAACGGACGTGAATCGGCTATCAGAACCATCCATGGCGCTGGCATCGAAGTGACTGAAATTGTAGATGTAACGCCGCTTCCCCATAACGGATGCCGTCCGCCCAAACAGAGAAAAGTGTAATACAAAATAGTACAATAGAATATTGAATTTAAGTTTCATCTATCTTGAGACTTGAGCTGTGATTGATTACACCACAACTTCTCTGTAATCGCGGCTGCACAGTTTAGGCTTCAGTTTTAAAAGTTTAATTTGTAAAATGGCTAGATATACCGGTCCAAAATCAAAAATCGCCCGTAAATTCGGCGAACCCATTTTCGGCCCCGATAAAGTTCTCTCCAAGAAGAACTATCCCCCGGGACAACATGGCAACTCACGCAGGAGAAAAACATCTGAATATGGAATTCAGTTGCGTGAGAAACAACGTGCCAAATATACCTATGGCGTTCTGGAAAAACAGTTCCGCCTTACTTTCGAGAAAGCAGTGCGTAGCCGCGGTGTAACCGGTGAGGTGTTGTTGCAACTGTTGGAATCGCGCTTGGATAATATTGTCTATCGTCTGGGTATTTCACCTACGAGAGCAGGAGCACGTCAGTTGGTATCACATCGTCATATTGTAGTGAACGGGAAAATCGTAAATATACCCTCTTATACAGTAAAATCAGGTGATGTAGTAGGTGTAAGAGAAAAA
>JAAYFR010000169.1 GCA_012728155.1 Bacteroidales bacterium
AAAGCCTATATTTACATCGACGGAGAACTCAAAGCGGAAATTGATGCGCCCGGATTCTATAGACCACCGGTTACTTTAGAAACCTGTTGGGTAGCTATCGGAGGTGATGCGGGTAACAATATAATTCAAAATCCATTCAAGGGAAGTGTCGCAATTGCCCGTATCTACGATAAACCGTTAAATGCCACAGAAGCGCAGACTTTGTGGAACTATGTCAAGTAAAAAAATAGGAAAAGGATTGCTCGCTACCGGTTTGCTCCGGTGTCATATCTTTGTTCATAATTATTTGCAAGATATGAGAATGGGCAATGGCCGTTTTCAGCCATCCTTTTAGCAACCTGAACCGGAGGCGATTTCTATGGTGAAATCTCCTCCGGAATGCAGGTAAATTAGAGAATACTCAATCTTTTAGCCCGGAAGTGTTATCGGATAAGAGATCAAAACAAAAAACCACGCAGCTCGTTCTCAATTCTTTGCCGGAAAAAAGAGATATATACCGGCGCATCAACCACACATTTCACCCAAGCAACGAGATGGTTGCTCCCATTTATAAAAATAATGAAAATATTTATCCGTAAATTCGCAATCGCCTTCATTCTCTTCCTGACAATTGGATTCAGCTTTTCCTGTAGTGATAATAATGATAAAGCGGAAGAGCCCTATTTCTCGCTTACCACACTTGAAGGAAATAGCGCAAAAACTAATTTATTTGCCAAAATAGAGGGAGAGCTATTCTCTTTTCTTGTGAGATCAAATAGTGCTTGGAGCATTTCTCCTTCCGAAGGGACAGCTCCTTGGATAAATATCTCCCCTAATTCCGGACAAGGGAATGGATCTTTTGTGATTACCGTAGCAGAGAATAAGGAGTTCAACTCGCGCGCCGCCTCTTTTTCATGTAGCGCCGATGGGCAAGAGTTTACGAAGATCAAAATTGAACAATATGGATTAACTCCCAAGATGGAGGTCACCCCTACCTCGGTGGCAAAATTCCCGGAAACCGGTGGTGAAGTGGATTTTACCATCAACACAAACACACTTGGTTGGGAGTATCTGATATCGCCAGAGGTTGACTGGATACGCGAAGTTTCCAAGAAAGAAACCGAACTTACACTGAGTATCGTGGAAAACCCCAATCCTCAAGAGAGGAGTGCTGCCATTACATTCACTTCGCTCTCTACGCCTGAAATGAAGCAATCGATCAATATTGCACAAGCGGCTAAAACGGTCCTTCCGGTTGCCGACCTCTTGGATATCGTCTTTAAATCCGATGGGAACGCCGAAGATATCTCCCCGTTGAAGCCGTCGGTTTCTACCATTGAAGGTCCCACTTTGTCGACACTATTCAGCAATACCTACCAGCGTTATATTGCCCGTTTCACCCACTCTCTCGGCAGTTCCACTTCCGAAGGTTATTATAAGGTGGATTACAGCTCCAATGCAGCGGTACGGAACGGGCTTTTGGACGGTCATACCATGGAGACCCTCTTCATGGTGGACGAAAGCAACCTCCCCAACTTGGAAGCCAAATGCTTCAGCTCCCATGAAGGAGGGGGTACCGGATTCCTGATCGGAAATAATTCCAGAGGGAATAGCATCTATTTCTTGCCTCATGTGGGTGGGGGCTATATATGGACCAACAGTACGGTCGTTCCCCAAAAAGGGAAATATTATCATGTGGTGGGCGTATGGGACAAGTCGTTGGGAAAAACATCGATCTACATAAACGGCGAGTTGAAAGGGAGTACCTCTGCCAACGGAAATTTCAGTTTCCCCTCAGCGGGACGCAACTGGTTTGGCATCGGTGGTGATCCTGCCAGTGAGACCACTGCCCAGACAGCCTGGAAAGGAGATGTGGTTATCGCCCGTATATATGACAAGGCACTTAATGAGAAAGAGGTCTCCCTATTGTGGAACGAGGTCAAAGATCTGACTCCCTCTCCCGACGAGATTCAACTAACCGATCTCTCTCTCTATTCGAAACGGGTGATGATTGGAAGCAGCTATACCATCAAAGGTGCCGGTTTTGAAAAGGGTGACAAGATAAAAATGACTCCACTCGCCGGTGTGGGACAAGAATACACCTGCGAAGGAACTGTTTCGGGTAACTCACTGAAAATAATCATACCCGAGAATTTCGCAACCGGGAAATATCGTTTTAATCTTGTTCGAGGGAATAAAACGCTTGATCTGGGTTTTGCCACTTTAACGGTTGTGACAAGTTTACCGGAAGCGCCGGAAATAATTGCCCATCGCGGCTATTGGACAGCCGGAGCACCTCAAAACTCGGTCGCCTCGCTCAAGAAGGCCCAGGAAATTGATATCTACGGAACCGAATTTGATGTGTGGATCACAACTGACGGCGTAGTGGTTTTGAATCATGACCCCACTATCAACGGAGTAAACATTGAAAAATCGAGTTATGAACAGTTGAAAAATATCACCTTAAGCAATGGCGAAAAAATACCTACACTGGCTGATTATCTGGAACAGGGAAAGAAGGACCCTTCTACCAAATTGATTCTGGAGATCAAAACTCATAGTAATTCCACCAACAACAACCGGGTGTCGACTGAATGCGTAAGGATGGTAAAAGCGGCCAACATGACGGAACAGGTTGAATATATCGCCTTCAGCTTAGAGGTATGTAAAAAAGTACTGGCAGAGCAGCCGGACGCCATTGTAGCCTATCTTAACGGAACCGAAACGCCGGAAGCATTGCATAAGCTCGGAATTAAAGGAATTGATTATAACCTGTCGGTACTACGCTCCAAGCCACAGTGGATAGATCAAGCTCAGGAACTGGGCATGAGTGTAAATGTATGGACAGTTAATTCGGAAGCCGACCTGCGGGAGATGATTGACGCCGGCGTGGATTATATCACTACCGATTATCCTGAGCGGGCCAAACAATTGATTGAATAGTTTCAAAATAATTCCGCCTAATTGAATAAATCATGTCTAAGATGAAGCAGCTATTAGTGACATTTTTTCTCCTCCTCTCTATTGTTCCGGCACTACAATCGAACAGTTCACTGCCTATTGTTCCCAAACCGGCAAATGAGAATACTTCCGGTGAACAGGTCAGTGTAGAAAAAAAATGGAGTGTTTTTATTCCTTCCCAATTGAATATCAGCAGGGAATATCTCTCTTCCATCTTTAAAGAGTTTGGCATCGAATGTACTGCGGCAACCGATAAAAAAAGTGCGCTGATTGTGGTAGATGACCACAAAAAACTCTCCAAAAATTCGGAGGCTTACCGACTCCAAATTGGCAGTAAAGGCAGAATAACGATCTCCGCCTCTTCCGAAAATGGAGTTCTATACGCATTTCAGTCGTTGAGCCAGATAGTGATGGAAAATGGCAACAGTGTGG
>JAAYFR010000170.1 GCA_012728155.1 Bacteroidales bacterium
GAGGGGTGAAATATCATCTTGAAGCTCATTGCTGCAGCTGCAGATGCAATGGCGATAGGCATGGCATATATAGCGGAGGCAAATGCACGGCTGGGAAACTTTTTTGCTGTCAAAAGGCTGGTCAAAAACCCCACCATGAGACTTCCAAATGCGACGAAAAAAACGAATCGCATAGTGACCCACATGCTATTCCAAAATGCTTTGGAATATTTACCTAATAATATATCTTCATAATTTTTTAAGCCGTAATACACTTTGGGGATACCATTTCTATCCGTTAAATAGTTGCTAAGATAGATTGTCTTGAAAAAAGGGAAATACAAAAATGCGATAAAAACAATTAATGCCGGTACGAGAAACAACCAAGGTTCGATAATCTCGTAGAATGATTTTTTTTTACGTTTAGAAACATGTTGAATATGCGACATTATTCCTCCAAGAAAAATGATATTATCAATTTAGACCCATTATTTTTTATCTGAATTAATCTTATCAACTTTTCGTTATACTGTCAAGCCCATTGATTCTATCAAAGTCAAGTTTGTAAGTTCTAAATCTATTCTGTAAAAATAGTAGTATGTGATGTTTGTACTTCATCTTTATTATGATCTTGGGAGGATAGCGCTAGATGACTGAACCATTTTTTATTTATATACGGATAGTTATATATCATATTGTGCAGCTAATCAGATAAATATCTATTGTCAGAAAGTGCTTCAGATACATAGTAAGGTATACATATAATTCAACTGTTCTATAAAAACGCCCCCTCTTTATCCGGCATTGAGCTGGAAGAAGAGGGGGCGGGAACTATCCGAGTGTTAACCCAAATTGTATTAGTTGGTCAGGTTATAGATTTCAATTGCACTGTTGATCTCACGAGCGAGGTTTTCTACGGCAGCGTCGACGCTGAGTTCGCCGTTGATGACACGCTCGGTGTAGGTTTCAACCAAAGAACGGGCTTCTGGGAATACGCTCAGCAAAGAACCGACGAAGTCGGGCCCTGTGGCGTGCAGCTGTTCAATGGCAGTACCAAACTGGGGATACTGTTCGAGGTTCGCTTTGAATGCATCCAGCTCATGGGTGGCAACAGTGATCGGGAAATAACCGGTCTGCGCGTTCCAGAAAGCTTGGACTTCAGGAGAAATCATGTATTTGATGAATTCCCAGGAAGCTTTTTCTTTGGCTTCGTTGCCGGAATTCAATGCCCACAAGGAGCCGCCGCCAATGGATACGCCGCCAACATCATCAGGATGGATGTTGGGGAAATAGCCTGTGCCGATCTCAAAAGAATCGCCAACGTTGGTCAGCAGGGATTTGAGGGCAGCTGTGGATTCGAGTGTGATGGCGATATCGCCGGAGATGAAAGCAGCTTTGGCGTCGTTGTTGCCGCGGCCAAGATAGGTGATAACGCCTTCGTCCATCAACTTTTTCCATACATTAAAGACTGCAGCGGCGCCGCCATTTTCGTCAAAGACTACTTGGGTGGCGGGAGCTTCACGGCCATTGCCATTGTCAACATAGTGAAGGCCCATTTTTCCCATCCACTGTTCAAAGACCCAACCGTAGTTGCCCATGCCAAAGCCATAACGAACTACTTTGCCATCATCACCTTTAACGGTCAGTTTTTCGGACATTTCAAGAATTTCGTCAAAGTTTTTCGGGGGAGTAGCGGGATCAAGTCCGGCCTCTTTAAATGCATCCACGTTGTAGTACAGTAAAGGGGTGGAGCTGTTAAAGGGCATTGAGTACAACTGGCCGTCGATTGTATAATAGGCGGCCCTGGATTGAAATTCCAAGTGCAACACTAAAGAGCAAAAAAGAGAAGCTCAAAGTAGACAAACACGGTAAGATTGTTTTGCAGAACAAATCCGTGGAGGTTACTACAATGAGCCAAACCAATTATAGCAC
>JAAYFR010000171.1 GCA_012728155.1 Bacteroidales bacterium
ATAACTGTTCTCACACAAGAACATGACTAAAAGCGAGTTCCATACGACACCTTTGAATTTTTTCGAAAAGTGAATACAGAGATAAAACTTGTTTTAACTATGTTGAGCGAAGAAAAAATCTAATGAAATTGAAAATAAATAATTTTAGTCGTATGAAACCAACATATTTACAATGCTTCTCAAGCACCTGAAAGGGAAGCTTATTTTAAATATCAAAGGTTCCATGCACTGAAACACAAAAATAAAAAAATCGTATGAAAACAATAAAACAAGGTTATTTTTTAATCACCACCATCACGCTTCTTTTGATTGCGTTATCCTGTTCAGACAACTGGGGTTCTGACAAAAAAAATGTTGAGGAGATTTCTCCCCACGTAGAATCTTCAAATCTTGTTGGCTTTCTTCATAACAAAGCATTAGAGATATTCTATAGGGACGAGATGGACTTCCATACAAGACAACTTATCGGAATTGCAAGTCAAAACAACACAGATGCTTTTATCTTACAGAATGAAGCAATTTGTATTGATTTATTAGAAACTATCGGCGAAAAAGTTATAAAGGAGTATAACGACTATTTCACTAAAGATGAACTTGATGAATTCATATATAAACAGAGGGAGATTCGCCCCTCCTTACTCAACTTTTCTACAAAAAATCCCCAACTTAACACGCCTGAAGTATTTCTTCTATACTGCAAGAATGAAAATCTCTTAAGCGACGATCTCTTTAACATCTTTAATGTCGCCATGGAAAGAGGGACAATACGCACAAGAAGCTCGACAAATCTTTCTCTACAGGAAGAAAGTATCATTGATATATTTGAGACTGTATATGGGTATTCAACCGATTTCTGGAATCAGCATAATAGTATTAAAAACAATGCAACAAGAATAAAAGGGTCTACCGTCAGGGGAGCCGTGTATGATGCTATCGGAGCTGGAATAGGTGCTGCAATATCTGGAGGCACTGCCTCATTTCTGTTAGGTATGCTTTTCTCTGCCATGCAGAATGAATTTGGCGAAGAAACCGTAGAGGAAATAAATGAATCGAGTGACGTTAGATCCAGTTGGTAAAACCAATAAAACAATTTCAAATGGAAAAAAGACACAAGCAAATCCTAAGATTGTTTCTCCTTTTTCTGCTTTCACTCATCGGCAGCCTGCTAATATCCAGTTATCTGGGAAAGAAAGCGACCACAGTGACAATCGGACTGATTAGTATCATTTTCATAATTGTCTATTTTTATACTGGCTATAAAAAAATCAAAAAACATCCTCCATCCTGAAATGATGGCTACTCCCAAGGGCCTGTTTTTTAATGATGTGGAAGAGATGTACTATGGGGTGGTATATAGAGAACAGCTTGTCTTCCGTCAGATACGATCCTCATCATCCCAATCTTCGTCATCCTCATCATCCCAATCGTCATCATCCATAAAATTATCGGCGGCCATGAGGAAATGGAAATTTCCCATTTCCTCATTCTTCTCCAGCCTATTGACGATCATCTTAGTCATCGCCTCATCTTCAAAGGGACCTTGTATGTAAAACGGCTTTCCCTCCTTATCTCCACACGCGATCTCAATCAGGGGGATATAATTTTCGGGAGACAGGATATAGGAGAATTGATTTTTCTTCATAGATATTCTTGTAAGAGATGAGTAATGATGTTAGAGTGCAATGGAAGCTCTCCCGTCAGGGGTATTGTATATGATGATATCTCCTTCATTTTCACTTATTTATTTAGGTAATCTCACCTTATAATGTCGCATTTCTTTCAACTCTCCATGATATGCTACTTTTCCCATCAAAATCAACTGTTTCAACCTGTAGTTTAGAAAGGAGTCGCCAACATTAAAGTCAGCATCATAGAGCGTATGTCCTATAACCCGTGCAGGGTGTTGAAATTCGCTAGAGCAATACGACAACAAAAATGAATCAAAATAGGTTTCATCTTTTTCTACAATCCGCCCATTTTCTTTAATCCACAACAAGAAATTTTCCGATTTTACTTTTTCCCACAGTTGTCTGAATTTTAACAACTCCTCTTCAGTCAAAATACGAAAATGTTTTTCCACGTCGTCAACCCGGCACAAGTCTGTTACGCTTAGGCATTCCGGGTGTATAACCTCTCCACGAACGTTTTTCATGGAAAATTTAGAAAAATCAAACAGGTGAATATGGTTATTGAGCGGTTGTAAATGATATAACAATCTTGCCGTACTAATAATTTCAGAAGCCACAAGCCCTGTCCATAGATAAATCTTTTCATTCGTGTAGTTGGCTACAACTCTTTTTATCGTTTCAACATCTTTGTTTATTAGTGTAAATGTCTTCTCTTCACCCATTTTTTCCGGATCGTCAAACACTTTTGACCACCAATTACTCCTTTTTTTTATCTCCTCAACAGAATCTAAATCACAGATCGGACCTAAATTCAGGGCATCTTCCAAACAAATCAATTGAATTGCATCCAAATCAAATTTTTTACTCTGGATAAATAATCCTTTTGCAGAATTCCCGAAGACAACATGGATATCTTTATTATTCATAATATTTCAGTTTAATCGTCAACTCCTCCGAGCAAAAAGAGACTTAAAGGTGTAGAAGAAAATGAGTTCGAGAAATAAGGTTTGTAAGGGGCGTACTCCTTATATGACTTGTAGGGTTTGTGTTCTTTGTAAGATTTATAAGGTTCATATTCCGTATAGATATCTACTGCCCCTTTGATGAAACCGACAACGTTGCCCTTATGATCATAAATTATACCACTTTCGTACCAACCCAAATGATTGCCATTGAAACCATAAACATCGAGATTTTCGCCATTTTTTGTTAGATATGCGACAGGTTTTCCGCTCCACATATAGATTGTGAGTCCGTCCTCGGTATCTATATATGCTGTTGGTTTTCCTTTTGAATTGAATAATGAAATTTCTTCTTGTCTATATACAACAGACACATTCAGAAGAAGAAAGGTGAAAACAAATAACGTTTGTAAAATTCTTTTCATTTTTTCATTCTTACTTATTCTATAATTACTCTTGTTGCAACGTCAACAGGGGATGAAACTCCTGTCGCCCGACCCGGGAGAAAGCAACGCACCCCCCCACCGCCATTTATACCATTTTCCTTAGTCAAATAGTTGTCAGAACAAATACAAATTATCCTTTGAGATTTTGAAAGTCCTTGTTCCATTTGTGATGTTGGTGCTTCTGTATAAAGTTGCCGTTTAAACGTTCGGCGGTTTCTTTGTCTGTTTCTTCCAAATTCAGTGTATTTTCAAACAAAACCGAGCGAGTTGCTGCCAAATTTTCATTGAGTTGTTTCAACGAGTCAATTTGAAGTGCCAAAAAACTTTTCTCTTTTTCGGAAATCTTGTTAATTCTGTTGCAACTTATTATGAAAATTGCCACTAAAAGTAAAGTCAAATTTCTCATACGATATTATTTTTGTTTTACGCACTGTCGTTCCCAAATGGCGTCGGTCGTTATTTGTTTATCGTGTTCTTAATTTCCATTTTGTCAGATCAATGTCTTCACTAAATTATACGATATCTTTATTCGATTAATGTTTTCAAAGCAATGGTATATACTTGAACCCAAAAGGGGGTTAAGAATTGAGCGTCTGTATCACTCATTCAACTTCTTATAAATTCTCTTCATCATCAATTCTTTCACCAAATTCCCAAACATTTTATCGTCCAATATCTTTTCAAAGATTTCCTGATTCTGATCCATGCGGCCAATGAGTTTATCGATGAACTTATCATCGAAAGCAAACTTGAACGTGTCTATTTTATTCGCTCTTGCTTGCGTCTGCAAGGTCTCGTCATCCATCAATTCCGCCTCTATCTGGTCGAAGAAGAGTTTGTCCGCCTCCTCAAATTCTGTCCCGAAGCGGTCGTTGAGCACATTGATAATTTCGGAGAGCGGCGCCTCTTCATCTTTGGCCCTTTTCAATCCGGCCTCGGAAATACCACTTAATTTGCCTTCTTCTCCTTTTTGCAGTGCTATTGTCCCCTCTTTTATCTTCTGGAGTCGGTAATATTCCAATGCGATTTCATCATCCAAATGCAACGATTCCGATAAGTCCCGTTTTGGAAGCCTGGTTTGCAACAGCTTCGCATACGCATAAAATTTCTCAAATTCCGAATCGGTGAAAGGCATGATTTGCGACAAGAAAGCATACAAGTTCGTCCAGGATCGCAGCCCTTTCTTAAACTCGTCTCTCTTCTCTTCTTCTGTTATTGCCTTGAACCTGTCAACCGCGGGATCGGTGAATGCGTATAAATACTTTTGCGACTTCGGGTTGTTCAATTTTGTTTTTGGGTCGAAATAGATATTGGCAAAGGCCTCTATTTCATCTGCCCAATATACTTGAAAACTATCTAATCTACCCTTCAGGTCGTACAGATGGTTGATATCCGTCTCTTCGGTTATCGTAGCCAGCTCATAGTAAGGCTGGAACGAAGCCAGGATGGTCTCCCTGTCATTGGCAAAATCCAACACAAAAGTGTCTTCCTTGCCCGGATGAGTCCTGTTAAGGCGTGATAAGGTCTGGACAGCCTTTACACCCGACAACTTCTTATCCACATACATGGTGTGCAATAACGGTTGGTCGAAGCCGGTCTGATACTTGTCCGCCACAATCAGTATCTTGTATTCATCTTTTTCAAAGATGGCCGGCAGCTCCTTTTCGCTGTAACCGGTCATTTCAGGCTCTGAAACGCCATCAGGCGCATTGTCATCCACTACTTTCCCGGAAAAAGCCACCAATATTTTGATTTCCTTTTCATACCCTTTCTCTTTGATATATCTGTGAAACTCCTCAAAATAGCGTTTGGCATGCAATCTTGAACCGCACACCAGCATGGCTTTGGCTTTTCCTCCAATCTTTTTGGCAACTATATTTCTGAAGTGCTCAATAATGATTTCCGTCTTTTGCGCCAGGTTGTGCGGATGCAGTGAGACATATTTCCCTATGGCCTTTGCCGTTTTTTTCTTGTTCAGGTTCGGATCTTCCTCTATGGCCTTGGTCAGCTTGAAGTAGAGTTCATAAGTAGTGTAATTCTGCAACACATCCAGAATAAACCCCTCTTCGATGGCTTGACGCATCGAATACAAATGAAATGGTATGGGCTCTCCTTTCGCATCCTTATCCCCAAAGACCATCAAGGTTTTATATTTGGGTGTCGCGGTAAAGGCAAAAAACGAGATATTGGGCTGTTGCCCCCTTGCGGCAGCCGACTTCTCTATTTGCTCTCTTACAAAATCATCTCCGGTATAATCGTCTTCATCGTCTGTTACCGCTTGCTCCAACGACTTTGAGGCCAATACCTCTTTCAACTTTTTGCTCGCCTCGCCGCCTTGTGAACTGTGTGCCTCATCAATGATTACGGCATATTTCCTATCGGGAAGTTCACCCACTTTATCCACCACGAAAGGGAATTTCTGTAATGTGGTGATGATGATGTTTGTACCATAACCCAGAGCGGAAGCCAATTGCGTACTATCCTTGTCTATCTTCTGGACTACACCGGTCTTATGCTCAAATTGATAAATGGTGTTTTGCAACTGCTGGTCGAGTACTCTTCTGTCTGTCACGACAATCACAGAATCAAAAATCCGCTGGTTAGCGTCATTGTGCAGACTCGACAAACGATATGCCAGCCAAGCGATGGAATTACTTTTACCGGAACCCGCCGAATGTTGAATCAGATAGTTTTTTCCCGCCCCCACCTCCAATACCTTCTCACTAATTTTTCTTACCGCATCCAATTGATGGTATCTTGGGAAAATGAGCTTCTCTTTTTTATAGATTTTACCTTCTACCGCTATCTCTTCGGTTTGCAAATGCACAAAACGTTGAATAATTTCCATCCAGCTGTCTTTCTGCAAGATATTTTCCCACAAATAAGCAGTTCTGTATCCATTAGGATTTTTCGGATTACCCTTGCCGTTGTCATCTCCCTTATTGAAAGGTAGCCAATACGTTCTGGAACCATCTAATTTGGTGGTCATGAACACTTCGTCCTGGTCAACTGCGAAGTGCACCAGCGCCCGTTTCTTGAAAGCAAAAAGAAGTTCCCTGTTATCTCTCGTGACACTGTATTGTTGTAAGGCATTGCCTACATTCTGACCGGTAAACTGATTCTTGAGTTCCAAAGTCGCCACAGGAATCCCGTTGAGGGAAAGCAACAGATCCACCGAGTTTTTATTTTTGTTGCTGTAATAAATCTGACGGTAAACTTTCAAGCTATTTTTATTGTACAGTGCCACCGCATCGGGATTCAAACCCGAAGCAGGTTGGAAATATACCATCTGAAAACGCACGCCATAATCCACAAACCCATTCCGAAGCACATCCAGGCTGCCTCTTAAATCCAACTCCTTGTAAAGCCTTTGGATTACCCGGTTGTCGGCATCCGCTCCGTGGATGGTCGTTATTTTCTCCCAGCGTGTTGGCTGTGATTCCTGCAAAAATTGTATCACATCATACTTAAACAATCCCAATTCAGGACTGTAATCCGGTGCATTCCCTTCGGTATAACCACCATACTCGACAAGCGACTGCACCAAAGCGGTTTCAAATGTATTCTCAGTTGTTATGCTCATATCCCATTCTTTTTCGTTTTCTAAATGGGTAACGAAATCTATTTCGTTACCAAAAACATCTACACGAACTAATTATCAATAAAACAGATGTTTACTCTTCGTCATCACATAACTATTCCGTATAAATTTCTTCAAGAGAGATAACTATTTTGTTTTTTTGTAAACTCATATTTTCTTTTTTTATTTTTCCCATTTTAAAAAAAAGAAACTCACTTATAATCAATAAATTAAAAGCTTTCTTTTTTTATTTCTTTTTCATTTGTTTTTTTTTCTGCCAAACTGTATTTACGATATGTTCTTGATCCAACTCCATCTATTTCATTTGCTTCCACCAACTTATAAATCATTCTTTGAAGTTCCTTTTTCGGCACATCTTTTATTCTTTGGTCTATCTCGCTGATAGTCGAATTTGGATAGTTTTTCAAGTCCGTTAAAATCAACTGTTCTAACACGTATGATTCTACGGTCTTGAGTGAAGGGGTCAAATGTAACCTTGAATCAGATAATAATTTCGGGTTTATAAGAAATGCATTCCCTTTGCCCTTACCTCGGGTTAGAAGAATACCTTTATCCACTAATTTGCTATACCAATTACGCAGTCTCTCCTCTCCCGGCAATTGAAGAATTTTCGTCAATTCTGTAGAGAGTATTTTTTGATGTCTTGCTACGATACCGACAACTATTCGCTCTCGTTGTGTAAGTTGAAAATACCTTGAAATATAATCAGTCAGCCTAAGAGCCTGCAGATCCACAATTCTCGATTCAATCGTTACACTCACTTTGTTATAATCAGATTCTATGACAGGGAGAGGCTTTGCATCCGTACTTAGTTTTTCATAAATGAGGTCATATCCCGAACCTTCACCTTCCATCAATTTCAGGTCGTGCATGAGTTTTATCAGATGAGGATTCCTCCGGTGTTTCTCATGCAGGATATTCTCACTATTTATTCCAAGAGGCAAACTCCCGGGACTGGTAATTTTCATTCTATCAGGATATACTTCAATACTTATATCCGATGAGATCAGGTAAGATTTATGAGCGATTGCGTTTACCAAGAGCTCTCTTATCACTTCCTTATGATAATGTCTCACCTGGGTACGGAATAATCCATCGGGTAGCTCATAACTATAGTTTAACTCAACGGTCTCCTTCTCTATTGCATATAATAACTCCTGTGGATTCAATTGATAGTCATCCCAGATAACTTTTCGGGTTTTATTCTCCAAATCATCATATACAATATACTGAACTGTTATAGGATATGCAAGTTTAGTTCTCTGATTAGCTGTACCGAGCCACAAGACGCCCAGATTGGTAAGCTTCCCATTCTCCGTTAGATTGTAATGCTCTAATATCTCATAATCACTTTTTTCTTTTACGCTTTCCTTGATACGGTCTGAAGCTCTAAGGTTGTCAACTAACCGTGCAATATTATCTAGGGGAACTTGTTCTATTGGAATATTTTTTTGCACTAATTCCCATTGGAAAGCATCTTTCTCGGCCACTATTCGCTGTAAGTCTTCACCCCTTACCGGTTCACACTTATCGGCTAAACGTATATAGATTTTACCTTCGGAAGTTGTGGCTACGACCTTTTGAGACGGAAAAACCAGTATCTCAAAATACTCACCTCCATTCTCATACGTCAACAATCCAGACGGAGACAACCCCACTGAGAAAGTTAGACCACGCAAACGCTCCAAGGTGTTGTTAATATCCTTTTGCGACACCTTCTGATTAGCAGGAGGCTCTGTGGCTTTATCATCAAAGCCAATCACAATTTTACCACCTTGCGCATTGGCAAGGCATACACAAGTTTTAGCCAGTTCTTTGAAACCTTTATCTCCGGTTTTAATTTTCTGTAAACTTTTATATTCAACCACCTGCGTTTCCATAGCCTATTCTGTTACTTTTATTTTCCCCGTTACTACTTCACTGATTAAAGCCGTACGGTATTCGGTTAACAGCTCTATCAGTTTTTTTGTTTTGGCAATCTTGGCGTCAATACGGGCGCATTCCGTCTCGATATGTTGGACGATGGATTGCTGTTCTTGGATAGGAGGAAATGGTATTTGCAAATTCTTAATTGTATCTACTGCTAATCCTGGCTGTGCTGCAGAGACTGAATATTTATTCAAATTCATTGATCTTAGGAGTTCGCCTAAATAGATCATTTCATATTCAAATATTGGCATCACAACAACAGCATGCTCTGATGCCCAGAATTTTCCTTTCCCATATTTAATATTTCCACAATAAGCTCCTTGTCGTCCAATTAATACAAGATCACCTTCATGTGTGAACTCTGAAAAATAACCTCGTAAACCATTTCCTCCAAAAACTGGATATTCGTTTATTTCTTTAATCTGATCAGAAACTATATTTGTTCCGCTTCTTAAATGTGCAACATATTTCAACTTTTTCACCTCCCAATGCTCTGGTATTTCGCCCAACCATTCAATACCTGACTCCTTCATAGGCACATCAGGATTGACACCTTTAGTAACCACTCGGTTGATAATAGCTATTTTTTCTTCTTCGTAGAGTTCTAACAGACTTTTTTTATCGGCAATCAAAGCATCTATCTCGGCAGTTTTACTATCGAGATAATTAGCTATGACCGTTTGTTCTTTTTTAGGTGGAACAATTAAAAAAGCATTTTTTATCAGTTCTTGATTTAGAATCTTAGCTCCATAAATATTTTCATTAGCATTTTTGATAATTTGTTCAGGCAATGAATAATAGAAAAACTCTAAATTAGTATCTCCGTCTGGATCAATTGAAAATATTGCCTCATTTGTATAGCAATCTCTTTCATTAAAAGCAACCTTACCTACAGATAATTTAAAACTATAAAGTAATGACCCTTTAGAAACAATTGATGGCTTATAATCCTCAATCGCTTTATCTGTTATCTTATTTGCAGAATCTGAAACAGTTCTCTCTTGCAGATCACTAATATTTATCCAATTATGTGTCCCGCACTCATAATATTCATTCATTAATTTCACGGCTTTGTCAATTTCCTTTTTCGGTATTTTTTGTGTCTTTTTGATAAAACCATTCAGCAGAATTACCAGTTTCCCTTGATTGAAAAAGCAAAAGACTCTCCAGATTCTCGACCCTCATCTAATTCGGGCTTCAAACAGTCCGTCCGTTCCGGTAATTACCTTTAAGTAGGTTGTCGGGATTCGTTCGTACGTCTCTATAATCTCAACGACTTTAAATATTTTATCCTGCACTTTCTCGGGTTATGCAAGTAAGAATTCTTCAAAGTAGTGTTTATAGGCAATTACAGTTCTGATTTTCTGTCCCATTAAAACAAAGGTAACTTAAAGGTTTCTATTCCCGAAATTAGTTAGGACTTTTATTTCCTTCTAAGTGGTTTTTAGTAGGTGCTACA
>JAAYFR010000172.1 GCA_012728155.1 Bacteroidales bacterium
ATCTCTTGCCAACGCGCAATTTGTGAATGAGAAACCTATCAGTGAATTAGATGCTGATTATCTCCGTATCTGGTCGGATTCGGGACCTTTATTGAGTTCTAAAATCACAGTAAGGGTCGATTACGGACAGGAAGGTCGCATTCCCCAGATCACTGACAACCGCCGCCGGGTTGTCTCTTTCAACAGTATGATCACCGTATTGAATATGTTCAGTAAAGAGGGGTTTGAATTGGTTGAAGTGGTGCGCGACTCAAAAGATGAGACCGAAGTCTTTTATCTGAAACGGAAAGAAGGGCCAAAGAGAGAGTCTACCAACAAGGAGGAGACCACCTTTTAGGTAGAATATAAGCAGAAGGCCGTTATGAATGCTCTCTTTTTCTTCTTGGAAAAAAAGGCACGCCAATCACTTGGAATGCCCTTCTTGTCAAAATAATAAATAAATAGTATAGAGAGTATTTGTCTTGACTATTGTATAATCTATTGCATCAATTAAAATTTGCATTAAAGAAGACGCCGGAAGGAAAGCGGGTATAATCTCTATACGATCCCGTCACCTTCGGCTCGCTGCCACTAAAATCAAATTCCGTAATGGTATTGATTGTATAATCCTGTCCATATCCCTTTATGGTATTCATATACACTTTACCGGTTATCGGATGCACCGCTACGGTATTATAGACGATATTCGCATTCTCCACCATCTCTTTGGCATCTACCATCAGTTTTGTCTCGCCTGTAGTAAAAATATGGCGATATATTTTCGTACTCAGTCCACCATGGTAAAGTGTATCGCCTTTGGCGGTAATTCCGGGAGCGGCAGCTACACT
Source organism: Bacteroidales bacterium (assembly GCA_012728155.1). Taxonomy (GTDB): domain Bacteria; phylum Bacteroidota; class Bacteroidia; order Bacteroidales; family Dysgonomonadaceae; genus Proteiniphilum. The sequence goes on from JAAYFR010000172.1 coordinate 828, forward strand.
TGCCGTAACGGTACCTACGGTGATTTCGTTTGCCTTGATGAGTGAATAGTCCGCACTATTTATTTTTGATATTTTATGAGGAGTACCGGTCGTTGCCACCCAAATATTACCGTCTTCTGCCCTTAACACCCCGCTAACGGCCGCATCCAGTGTAATAGTATGCGCTATCTCTTTCCTGTCTGCTTCAAATACGAATATTTTTTTGGATGCAGGGACAAACACTTTATTGTACGCCACAGCCATGGTATTCTTTAATGCACCACTTGTTCCGGTTATAAATGTCAACTCCTTCGTTGTACTGTTAAATAGATGTACACCTTTGTTATCCCTGATAAAGATATTATTCTCATTCAAGACCGCAACGTGAGTAGGGGAGACCAGTGTTGCGAGTTCCGAGTCATAACTGGCCTCTTTTTTCAATGTCCGGGCGTTGGCTACGAGCAATCTTCCGTCAGTACTCTCCTTCCTGTTCTGAGAAATCAGATATATTTTCCCCTCTTTGACAAACAGGTCTTGCGGACAATTACCCGGTGCACGACCGTTCACATGATAATAAACTTGTCCAAGCGCAAATTGGTTGGGTGTGATATATATCATTGAGCCATCTTCACCTCCCCATACGCTGCCTTCATTTACAATATAGATTCCCATTGGATTGGCAAAGTCAATCTCCTTATAACTGATCTTGGCGATGGCCATAAAGACCATACCGTTTTTGTCCAATCCACGTAATACGATCCTATTCGTACCTTCGGTGGGAGTTGGTGAAGCGGTCACCGCCACATATTTTCCTTCTTCTACAAGCTTTACCGTCCATCCTTCGGGTTTCTCAATCACTTCCAACGATCCGATATTTGCTGATTTGTAATAGAGTTTTTTCTCTGTGCCCGGTGTATAAAAAGGAAAAACAGTCTCATTATCTACCCCTTCAAAAAGCAGGTAAGTGCCGCCCGATTTTGGCAATACAATTGAATTTCCATTTGCCAGCACAAAAGTCACAGAATCTTCCTTTTCTATTACCTCCTTAAAGAAAGAGTCTCCCTGCGCTTTTACAGGATTACCGTTTGAATCTTTTATACGGACATTGTTTACCGTCCAATACCCTTCACTGTCGATCGATAGATCAGGGCTG
>JAAYFR010000018.1 GCA_012728155.1 Bacteroidales bacterium
ATTCCGCTTTGAAAACTATTAACTTGAGTTGGGAATTTCAAATGAGATTTTTAAGTCATACTTGTTTTATAGCGTTTTCTCAATTCATTTTTTCCGACAAAGTAATCATCTTAATCAGTTTTTTTTATTACCTTGCCGAAAAATAATAAAAAATATAATAATGATATGAAAAATCGTTTACTTCCCCTCTTTTTCTTCGCTTTAGCTAGCTGCTTACAACTATTTTCCCAACCTGCCAAGCAATTGGTGCAGGTGATCGTGACACCGGATAAGTCTGATTGGACTTATGAGAAAGGTGAACAGGCCCAATTCCGGATTATGGTGCTGAAAAATAGTGTCCCTTTAGAGAATATTGATGTGAAATACACTATTGGTCCCGAATTGATGAATGCCTGGGAAGAGAAAACCGTCACACTCAAGAAAGGAGTAGCCACTGTAAAAGCCAAAAAATTTAATGAACCCGGTTTTTTACGCTGCACAGCATCAGTAGAAGTAGATGGGAAAACTTACTCCTCCTACTCAACTGCCGGATTCTCTCCCCAACAGATTAAGCCGACCACCACACTACCGGCCGACTTCGAACAATTCTGGGACGGAGCCAAAGCCGAACTGGCCAAAATAGAGATGAGACCGGTATTGACCCTCATGCCCGAACGATGTACCGACAAAGTGGAGGTCTATCATGTGAGCATCAATAACATAAAAGGAAAAGTGTACGGCATCCTATGTAAACCCAAAGCGGAAGGGAAATATCCTGCTATCCTGCATGTCCCGGGTGCGGGAATCCGTCCCTACTATGGTGATCCATGGAGTGCTGAGAATGGGATTATCACCTTCCAGATCGGCATCCACGGCATTCCGGTGAACCTTGAACAAAAAGTCTACGACAATCTGGGTAGCGGTCCGCTCAATGGTTATCAGGTTGCCAATATGGATGACAAAGACAATTATTACTATAAACGTGTTTATCTGGGTTGCGTAAGAGCGGTAGACTTTATCGAGTCGCTCGACTGTTTCAACGGTCAGGATATCGCGGTAACAGGCGGAAGCCAGGGTGGAGCGCTCTCCATTATCACGGCAGCACTGGACAGCCGCATCGATTATCTGGCCGCCTTCTATCCGGCACTTTCCGATTTAACCGGCTATCTACATGGCCGTGCCGGAGGATGGCCCCATATGTTCAAAGATAGTTTCACCAATAAACCCGAAAAAATAGAGACTTCAAAATATTACGATGTGGTGAATTTTGCACGCTTTGTCAAAATACCCGGCTGGTATAGCTGGGGTTACAACGACAATGTTTGCCCGCCCACATCGATGTATGCCGCCTATAATGTCATTCCCGGCAACAAAGAGTTGCATCTTTTCCAGGAGACCCAGCACTGGACTTTCCCGGAACAGCAAGAGCTGAAAAATAACTGGTTATTCAAACAACTTTTGAAATAGATACTCTATACACAGCTCATTCTCCTTGCAAGTAGAAATAGTATTTTCCTATAAAAATCAATCATATGAAAAAAGTAAATCCGACAATTGGTGTTCTTCTGTTATTTTGTCTTTTTTCGATAACAGGATGCGGATCAGGCGCCCGAAAAGATGAAAAGCCTGCATGGAAAGCCCAACATGTAGTATTTATCGGACTGGACGGATGGGGCAGTTATAGTGTTGAAAAAGCGGATATGCCTCATGTGAAACAGTTGATGAAAGAGGGGAGTTACACCCTGCAAAAACGGGCAGTACTCCCTTCATCGAGTGCGGTCAACTGGGCCTCTATGTTTATGGGAGCGGGACCGGAGTTGCATGGATACACCACCTGGGGATCTAAAACGCCCGATCTTCCCTCCCGGGAGTTGAACCGGAACGGCATGTTTCCCAATATCTTCAATATGCTGCGAGAGGAGGATCCCGATGCAGAAATCGGAGCAATATACGAGTGGGGGGGGATAAAATACCTCGTCGATACACTTTCTCTGGATTATTACCGCCACACTCCCAATGACAATAAACTCAATACGGCGCTCACCGAAGCTGCAGTGGAGTATATCAAAGAAAAAAAACCTACCTTAGCGGCATTTATCTATGACAGTCCCGATGATACCGGCCACGGCGACGGGCACGACACACCCGGTTATTATGCCAAATTGAAAGAGCTCGATCACCAGATCGGCGAAATAATTGAGGCCATGAAAGAGTCCGGCATATACAACAACAGCATCATTATTGTCACTTCAGACCATGGGGGAATAGACAAAGGCCATGGGGGCATGACGATGATGGAGATGGAAACTCCCTTTATCATTGCCGGTAAAGCTGTTCATCAAGGAGGCCTGTTTCCGGAGAGCATGATGCAGTTTGATGTCGCACCCACCATCGCCGATATTTTTCATTTATCTCCGCCACAGGTCTGGATCGGCCGTTCTATGAAACAGGTATTCAACTGATGATATGATGGATGAATAGAAAATAAAAATGATAACAGAAAAATGTACCGAGTTGATTGATCAATGGTTCTTGGTTTCTAATTTTAAAAATTTAGAGTGAAATGAAGAAAATAATTTCTTTTGCAATTTTTTGCCTCGCGATATTTCAAGTTGGGGCACAAACTTTCCCACAACGGGAAAATACACATCGCCTCATGAGTTATAATATCCATCACGGTGAGGGAATGGATGCCAAAATGGATATTGAACGGATCGGCAAACTGATCATCGCTGTCAACCCCGAAGTGGTGGGATTGCAAGAGGTGGATAGCGTGGTGGCCAGAAGCGGCAATATCGATATCTTACAGATGCTCTCGGAACAAACCGGCATGAAGGGTACTTTCGGTTATTCCATCCTTCACGATGGCGGTAAATATGGCAACGGCATGCTGACGCGTGAAAAGCCGCTCTCAGTAAAAAAGATCGCCCTGCCGGGTGCCAAGGAAGCCCGCAGCGCACTGGTAGTGGAACTCGACAAATACGTGGTGGTGAACACGCACCTGTCGCTTACTAACGAAGAACGGCTCGAATCAGTCAAAATCATTACAGATGCCGTAAAGACATACGACAAACCGGTATTCCTGATGGGGGACCTGAATGCGACTCCTGATTCCGAGCCTATCACGTTTTTACAAGACAAGTGGCAAATCCTTTCCAATCCTAAACAGCCTACTTCCCCGTCGGTCAATCCACGGTCAACCATCGATTATATTTTGGGGTATACCGCCAACGGTCAAACCTATGCAAAGTATAAAGCCCAGGTAATTGATGAACAGGTGGCCTCAGACCACAGGCCGCTGTTTGTGGATATCCGACTGAAAACTCCCGCATCGGAAGTGATGCGCACCATCCCTTACTTGCAGAATCCGGGAACTGATGAAATGACCGTGATGTGGCTGACCAATGTGCCGGCACGTAGCTGGGTGGAGTATGGCACCGATCCCGCCGATATGAAACGGGCACGCACTTTTCTCGAAGGGGTGATGGTGGCCAACAACAAGATCAACCAGGTACGTCTTACCGACCTGCGACCGGGCACACGATACTATTACCGGGTGGTATCCCAGGAAATAACCCGCTATTCGAGTTATTACAAGGAGTTTGGAGATACCGTAAGATCCGATATAAAATCATTCACCACCTGGAGCGACTACAGCAAAGATTTCCGCGTGATCGTGTACAACGACATCCACAGTAATATGACGATGTTCCAGAAACTTCACTCTCTGATAGACAGCAAACCTTATGACCTGGTTATCTTTAACGGCGACTGCTTCGATGATGTGGAAGTGGAAAACGATATCGTCAGGAGATTGCAAACTTACACCCCCCGCATCAAAAGCGACGAGATCCCCTCCATCTTTATCAGGGGAAACCACGAAACGCGGGGAGAATACTCCCCCCACCTATGGGATTACCTGGGAAGAATGGGCGGCCGCTCATACAGTGCCTTTTCATTGGGTGACACCCGTTTTGTCCTTCTCGACTGCGGGGAAGATAAACCGGACGACCACTGGGTTTATTACGACATGAATGATTACACCCAACACCGGGTAGACCAGGCAGAGTTTCTGAAAAAAGAAGTGCAATCCACCGCATTTAAGAAAGCCAACAAACGGGTACTGATCCATCATATTCCTATTTTCGGATTCAAACCCGATTCCTTCTCACCCTGCTCCGCCCTGTGGATACCGGTATTGAAAAAGACACCTTTCAATGTATCCCTCAATGCCCACATGCATCGCTACCGGATAATAGAAAAAGGAGAAGATGGAAACAACTTCCCGGTCATTATCGGAGGAGGCAATACAGAACCCGACGGTACGGTGATGGTACTGGAGAAAAAAGGGGACAAACTCACTCTCGAAGTGATCAACGCCGCAGGAGAAAAGCTACTGGAAAGAGAACTATAAATAACGCCAAATCAAAATGAAAAGATCTTTTTTTATACTGGCGGGAGCCCTATTATTATCCGCATGTGTGCACAACAAAGAAAAGAACGAATCGATCCAATATTCGGGAAATCCCATCTTTGAAGGATGGTATGCCGATCCCGAGGGGATTATATATGACGATCAGTACTGGATATTCCCCACCTACTCCGACTTATTTGAGAAACAGGTCTTTTTCGATTGCTTCTCCTCACCCGATCTGGTGAACTGGACGAAACATGAACATATCCTCGACACGGCAGAGATAAAATGGGCCAATAAAGCCATGTGGGCGCCGGGTGTGATTGAGAAAGACGGTAAATATTATTTCTTCTTCGCGGCCAACGATATCCACAGTGAAGAGGAGATAGGGGGTATTGGGGTTACGGTAAGCGACCAACCCGAAGGCCCTTACAAAGATCTGCTCGGCAAACCCCTTATCAACGAAATCGTGCATGGCGCACAACCCATCGACCAGTTTGTTTTTAAAGAAAACGACACTACCTACTATATGTTTTACGGGGGTTGGGGGCATTGCAACGTGGTGCTGCTCAATAATGATTTCACAGGAATCAGGCCGTTTCCCGACGGGGAACGATACAAGGAAGTTACGCCCGATGGATATGTGGAGGGTCCCTTTATGTTCAAAAAAGACGGGAAATATTATTTTATGTGGTCTGAAGGAGGTTGGGGCGGCCCTGACTACAAGGTAGCTTATGCCATTGCAAATGATCCATTAGGTCCTTTTGAACGAATTGGAACTATCCTGGAGCAAGATCCGGAGATAGCCACAGGCGCGGGACACCACTCCATCATCCACAAACCGGGTAGTGACGATTGGTATATCGTGTATCACCGCCGACCGGAACCCAATATGCATCGCGACCATCGGGTAACCTGTATCGACAAGATGGAGTTTGACGAAAACGGACACATCAAACCCATAGAAATGACCTTCAAAGGAGTGACAGCCAATCCGTTCTAGTTTTAAAACCTTTTAAACCTTTTATCTCTTTATTTGTTCTAATAACAAAGTCGATAAACCCGATAAAGCACCTCTCTGCGATGAGGACTTTGTCGAAGAGGCTTGTCGACTTATATAATTCAATTAAACCAAGAATGATAATGATGAAGGTTATTTTTTTAACAAAACAGTTGCCTGTTTTACTATTCATTACCCTTTTTTCCGCCGCTTGCGGAAGCCAAAAAACAGGATCTATGAGCAACGTGACACCCACACAGACGTTAGACGGATATAAGGGATATGCTTTATCTGTTACCGCCCCGGAGAAGGGATCTTCGGCCCTGCCGGCGAAAGTTGAAATTGTTCCCGGAAAGACAATGGAAGTCGATTGTAATCACCACTCCCTGATGGGTCAATTCTCTGAGAAATCATTAAGCGACGGCAAGCGTTACCATGTTTTTGAGTCGAATGGAGAAGCAACATCTACATTGATGGCCTGTCCCGACAATACCAAACGGAAGGAATTCGTAAGAGGACAGGGTCTCTTTCTGGATATCAACGAGGCATTGCCTCCTGTTGTATTTGCCTCCGAAGGGATAGAGATAAAACAACGCCTCTGGAGTTCTTCTACACCTTATGCAATGGAAAAGGGGATTGCCCATTCCGTGGAAACGGAAGCAGCCAAAGCGCTAAAAGCCTATCCCGAATCGCTGGAAGGATATGACCGGTATGTGCTGTTTTTACCCGAAATCAAGAATTCGACGAAAGAGCGTAAAGTGGAGATCACTCCTGGCGTTACCACAGAAGTAGACTGCAACAATCACAGATTGATGGGAGAGTTTGTCGAAAAGAACATAGATGGATGGGGTTACAACTATTTGGTTTTCGAATCGGACGGAGGAATACGCTCCACGCGGATGGCCTGTCCCGATAATACTCGCCGTACCGGACTGGTGACTGGAGCCACACACCTGATGAACTACAACAGCCGCCTCCCGGTAGTGGTGTTCATTCCTAAAAAAGACAATTTCTCCATACAGTACCAAGTCTGGGAAGCAGGAGAACTGAAATAATTCCAATAAAAAGATCCCCGGGAATTGCTCCAAAGAGAGAACAATCTTCCGGGGATCTTTTGTAGCTAATCGTCGCCTCTTAATTCAGCAATTGTTTGGCGGCATTCAACTTATCCTTCCAATCGGTGGAAGGTTCCAGTGTATTGAAATATTCGATTGCCTCTTCCAGTTGGTTCAGTTTTTCCAATGACTCAGGTGTATTTTCTTCAGCATATTTTTTACGCAACACCCGTATCTTTTCCACATCCTGAATTCCCTCTATCAGGCGTTCGAAGCGGATAGAACTCCGCGCATCGGGATAAACCATATAGGTATCGCCTGCCGGCCATGTCCTGAAGCGGGAATCGGCCAATGGGTTCTCAACCCATGAATTATACGCCCAACGGAGAAAGCCATCGAAATCGGCAGCGGCAGCATACCATGCAGCATAGACCGATTCTGCCGGAGCGGAGAAAGTAAACATGTTGGGAAACTTATCGCCACAACACACATAATAGGTGGTGATCAACCCTTTGGCCCTACGCGCAGCAATCTCTTCCTTGGCCACCTTGTTACCGGCTCCCACACAAATATCCTTTATCCATGGATAATCCCTATAGCTCTTGTGATTGTCTGCCAATGAAACGCCCAGTTCGGGGGCCACACTCTCCAACACTTTCAATGCGGCCTGCATATCTGCCGGTGCCCGTTCGTCCATGGCTATATTGGTCTTTTCCAGCCATCCTTTCTCACGAAGATGCAGGGTAAAGTCTTTCAGGAATGTACTCCATAATTCCACGTATTCTTTCGATTGGGCTTTCAACTCCACGGTAACCAATTCTTCTTTTTCCATATCATTATAATGCAGTTGGTTGTTCCAGGTAAGCAACGAGTAACAGTTGATCATTTTGTCTATTCCCAGATCCATCATATACTGTACCCACTTATCGAAGATGGTATAGTCGAAAGTCCAACTCCGGTCTTTGTTTTTCGTCCAGACAATCATATCGGCGTATGCGTCATAGCATTGATTATTCCAGGGGTCTTTATTGAGGGTGGCGGTAATCACTTTTTGTCCTGCATCGGCCAGCATTTTCATTAACGGTCTCATTTTTTCGAAATGGGCATCACTCCATAGTTCGAGGTTATGCACCCTTGCCACCGCCGAAGGATGTTGCCACAAGTCGAGGTGATACAACCACTCCGACGGTTCTGGAAGCAGTTGATCCACCACATTCAATGTTACTTCAAAATTCTCTACGGATCGACCTTCGGCATATAGTTTCAATTTCCCTTTATAATTTCCGGTATCGGCATCGGAAGGGATACTGAAGGTAAGCCAGACCGGCCTTACGGTTTTTGCTTCCATATCAAAGCATTCCACGTTGTCCAATATATCGGCAGCCAATGATGCCGGAAAGTTTTCCGGCTTGCGGTGTCCGCAACCGGGACCGAACTCGTCGGTCATCACATAACGGACAAATCTTGACTGGGCAATAGATGCAGGAAGGGAGCTTTTCCCCGACTCAAAACCGGCGAATTCCAGTTCTACCTGATTGACATCGGCGGCAGACCATAGCAGTAGCTGAGCCGATACTTTCTCTCCTTTCCATCCGGTCACGGCCACGGTCTTCTGAAGAGGCACTTCGGGCGCTACCGATTTCGGCATCTTGTCATCAATCGTGACAAATGTAGCTTGGAGACCTGTCGGTACATTCGACCAGTCGGACAATGTATCGTTAGTCGGATCCCGCATTTCCTCAAAAGTGAGGCACTCTTTTTTCTCTCGCTTGCTTTCGCATGACGCAAGGGTTAGCACCGGCAACCCTATCAGTACGCATGCAAATAATCGTAAAATAGTAGGTAAAAAACTCATAGACGATAAGATAATAGATTTGTTATATACTTTAATTTTTAAGCCTTTTCGTTTTTATTGTGATTTTCTTGCTGGTAGCTGCACACATCATACCACATCAAGAATAACAAATGACAAATATAAGCATTATTTACGTAGCAAAATATTAAAGACAATTGCTATATTCTGTATTTTTATTGCATTTTATCCATTAATCCGCTATCTTTGCAACAAATTTAAATGTTAGCAATGCAGAGATTGTATTCAACATACTTCCACACTACCACTACAATGACCATGACCCCTTAGGGGGTTATGTAAATTCTTCATGCCCGGACTCGTCCGTTTTTTTGACGAGATACAACATTTGACAACCGAATGGCAGTCAATTTTCAAGTTTCGTATATCCATTTAAAAAATAAAGGACTATTTGATTAGCTAATCCATTGATGTGTCGATTTGCTGATTATAGCTTATCAAATTCAGTGCTAAAAAATGTTTCATATAATCTCAGGATTAAAAATATAATCGTTATGAAGGTAATGAAATTCGGGGGAACATCCGTAGGGGATCCCGATAGTCTACAACGAGTTAAAAAGATCATAGAAAAAGAGAGCGGACCCGTCATTGTGATAGTTTCGGCGTTAGGGGGTGTGACAGACCGTCTTTTACTCACTGCTGATTTTGCAATGAACGGCAATCCGGGGTATAAACCACTGCTCGAGGAAATAATTCTGCGTCATGAGGATTTAATCGAAAAGGCGATCTCCTCCCCGCATGACGTTGAGGAACTAAAGCAAAAGACAGGCCAGCTGTTCGAAGAGTTGCGCAATATTTTACAAGGGGTATTCCTCATCGGCGATCTCTCGCAGAAGACCTCCGACAAGATCGTCAGTTACGGTGAACGCCTCGCTTCACTGATTATCAGCAAGGCGATTGATATGGCGCAGCTGTATGATGCTACCAAGTTCATCAAGACCGACAAACAATTCCACAATCATATTCCCGATCTGGCACGATCCAATGAATTGATCCGCAAAACATTTTCCGAGATGCCACCCCCTCGTGTGGCGATTGTACCCGGATTTATTTCATCGAGCAACACCAACAACGACATTACGAATCTGGGACGGGGAGGTTCCGACTACACCGCCGCCATCATCGCGGCAGCAATGGATGCTTCCCTATTGGAGATATGGACCGATGTGGACGGATTTATGACTGCCGACCCCAAGATCATCAATTCAGCCTATGTCATCGAAGAGTTGTCGTTTACCGAAGCGATAGAGCTGTCTAATTTCGGCGCAAAGGTGATCTATCCTCCTACCATCTTCCCGGTTTACCACAAAAATATCCCCATCCGCGTCAAGAACACGTTCCATCCCGAAGCGGAAGGCACCTTGATCAAAAGTATCCAGCCCACCCGGAATGGAAAAATTATAAAAGGTATCTCATCGATCAACGATACCGCGCTAATCACTATCCAGGGATTGGGCATGGTGGGGGTGATCGGCGTAAACAAACGTATCTTCTCTGCATTGGCAGATAACGGTATCAGTGTTTTTATCGTTTCACAGGCATCGTCGGAGAACAGCTCATCGATCGGCGTACGCTCACAAGATGCGCTCCTTTCACAACAGGTGCTCAGAAAAGAATTTGCAGATGAGATAAGGATGGGAAGCATCAACGATATCTTGGTGGAATATGATCTGGCTACCATTGCCATCGTGGGGCAGAATATGAAGCACGTACCCGGTATTGCGGGGAAATTTTTTGGCGCCTTGGGACGGAACGGCATCAGTATCGTGGCATTGGCACAGGGTGGTGGAGAGACCAATATCTCCTGCGTGATCGCCAAATCCGACCTGAAAAAGTCGCTCAACGTGATCCACGACTCCTTCTTCCTGTCGCCCTACCAAGAATTGAACCTGTTTATCGTCGGTACCGGCACCGTGGGTGGTAATCTGCTCAAACAGATCAAGCAGCAACAAAGCACTCTCAAGGAAAAAAATAAGTTAAGAATCAATATCGTAGGTATAGCCAACGGACGTAAAGCATTGTTCACCCGCGAGGGTATTCCCTTAGAGGGATATTTCGACAACCTGATGACAAATGGCGTGCAGAGTTCGCCGGAGCGAATCCGTGATGAGGTCATCAAAATGAATATTTTCAACTCCGTTTTTGTCGATTGCACAGCAAGTGCGGATATCGCCAAGTTATATGGCGAGCTGATGGCAAAAAATATTTCGGTGGTCACCGCCAACAAGATTGCCGCTTCGTCCGACTATGAGAGTTATCGTCATCTGAAAGAGACCGCCCGTAAGGCGGGTGTGAAATTCCTATACGAAACGAATGTAGGAGCGGGACTCCCCATTATCAACACAATGAACTCCCTGACCAACTCAGGCGACAAGATCGTGAAATTGGAAGCCGTGCTTTCCGGTACGTTGAACTTTATTTTCAATACACTGAGTGCAGATGTTCCATTCAGCAAAGCGATACAAATGGCAGTGGAGGCACAGTTTGCCGAGCCTGATCCACGTATAGACCTGAGCGGGTTGGATGTAACACGAAAATTGGTCATCCTCTCCCGCGAAGCAGGTGCCCACGTAAATCAGTCGGACGTGAAGAAAAACCTCTTTGTGCCCCAGAAATATTTTGATGGCGCATTGGATGAGTTTTGGAAGAGTATCCCCGAAATGGATGCTTCGTTTGAACTCCGTCGTCAAGAGCTGGAAAAAGAGGGAAAACGACTCCGGTTCGTCGCATCATACGACAATGGCAACTGTGAAGTAGGCCTGAGGGAAGTAGTACAGGGACATCCCTTCTATGACCTGGAAGGAAGTAACAATATCATCATGATCACTACCGAGCGGTACAACGAGTATCCGATGGTGATCAAAGGGTATGGCGCCGGTGCCGGCGTGACTGCTGCCGGCGTATTTTCGGATATCATCTCAATTGCAAATATTCGATAGATATTTGGCTGTGCCGTGATCCAACATGCCGAGCACAGCCACTAAATGTACAATATAAGTCTGAATTAACAATCGAATAAATACTGCATAAAATGAAATATATCATTATTCTTGGCGACGGCATGGCCGACGAACCCATTGCCTCATTGGGAAACAAGACAGCCCTACAGGCTGCCGCCACTCCCTACATGGATTTACTGGCACGAAAGGGTAGAAACGGGTTGTTGCATACCGTTCCCGAAGGGTTTGCACCGGGGAGTGAAATTGCCAACCTCTCGGTGATGGGGTACGACCTGCCTGCCGTGTACGAAGGGCGTGGCGTACTGGAAGCAGCCAGCATGGGTGTAGAAATCCTGCCGGGAGAGATGGGAATGCGTTGCAATCTGGTCTCTCTCAACGGCGAGCTGATAATAAATCATTCGGCAGGACATATCTCCACCCCCGAAGCTGCGGAATTGATCCGGTTCCTTGACCACAAACTGGGAAATGAGCTGTTCAGTTTCTATCCCGGGGTTTCTTATCGCCATCTGTTAAAAATGAAAGGGGGAGACAAGCGGATCCACTGCACTCCTCCCCATGATATCCCGGAACAACCGTTCCGCCCACACCTGATCCAACCCGAAAATGAGGAGGCACGGTCAACCGCAGATGCTTTGAACAGGCTGATCTTTGCTTCCCAGGAGATACTGGCGGATCACCCTGTCAACAGAAAAAGGATAGCGGAAGGGAAGGCTCCGGCCAACAGCATCTGGCCCTGGTCACCCGGATTCCGTCCTCAAATGAGACCGCTCAATGAAATGTTCCCGATAAAAAGTGGCGCAGTGATCTCTGCCGTCGACCTGATCAGGGGAATTGGAGTCTATGCGGGATTGGAAGTGATCATGGTGGAAGGAGCCACGGGCCTCTACAACACCAACTACGAAGGAAAAGCGGAGGCGGCCCTGAAAGCGCTAAAGGAAAAAGAGTTCGTCTATCTCCATATCGAGGCCAGCGACGAAGCGGGACATGAGGGAGACGCACCGCTGAAGGTGAAAACCATTGAGTACCTGGACGCTCGGGTTGTAAAGACCATCTATGAGGAGACCTTACATTGGGATGAACCGGTCACTATCGCCATCCTGCCCGATCATCCCACACCCTGTGCCATACGGACGCATACACGGGAGCCTATTCCATTACTGATCTATCACCGGGATATGGAGCCCGACAGTGTAGAGTTATACGATGAATTCTCCGCAAAAGAGGGGAGTTACGGATTGCTCCATGGCGACCAGTTTATGAAAGCGCTCTTTGGAGTGTGAGAAGTCAAGACAGCATAAAAATGATTTCGCCCAAGTTCATGAATTACGAAGTAATCAACGTAGTCAATATTGCGAGTTGCCTCCAGTTCTTTGTCATACACCAACAAAAAAAATGAAATAATCGTATGCAATACTACAGTACAAATAAAAAAGCCTGCGACGTTTCGCTGCAAGAAGCGGTAGTAAAAGGGTTGGCTCCCGACAGAGGGCTCTATATGCCCGAAAGGATTGCACAACTTCCTACACACTTTTTCGAACAGATAGGAGATTCATCGCTCCAGGATATCTCCAAAACGGTCGCAGAGGCCTTTTTCGGTGAGGATATTCCGAAAGATGAACTGGATGCTATCGTGAACGGCACATTGAGTTTTGAGATACCACTCAAAAAGGTGGAAGAGGATATCTATGTGCTGGAACTATTTCATGGTCCCACCTTCGCATTTAAAGATGTGGGTGCCCGTTTTATGGCGCGAATGCTTTCCCACTTTGTGATGGAGCGACAACAAACGGTAAATGTGCTGGTGGCCACTTCGGGCGATACCGGTAGCGCGGTGGCCAACGGATTCTTGGGTGTGGAGGGAATTCGGGTTTTCGTGTTGTATCCTTCAGGAAAAGTAAGCGATATACAGGAAGCCCAATTTAACACCCTGGGACAAAATATTGTGGCATTGGAAGTGGATGGCACCTTCGACGATTGTCAGGCCCTGGTGAAATCGGCATTTATGGACGATGAGCTGAACAACCGGATCAAGCTCACCTCTGCCAATTCCATCAATGTGGCCCGGTTCCTTCCGCAATCCTTCTATTACTTCTGGGCCTATGCACAATTAATTGGCCGGGGAGAATTCGCAAAGAGGGTAGTCTCCGTGCCAAGCGGGAATCTGGGGAATCTCACCGCAGGACTTTTCGCCAAACGGATGGGGCTGCCGATAGATAGGTTTATCGCCGCCAACAACCGGAATGATGTCTTCCGGGAATACCTCCAAACCGGGCAATATAGGCCGAGAGCATCGGTACAGACCATCGCCAACGCCATGGATGTGGGAGCTCCCAGTAATTTCGACCGTATCCTCGACCTATACAGCCATTCTCACAAAGCCATCACCCACGATGTTTCATCTTACCGGTACAGCGACGAGGAGATCAAAGCAGCCATCAAGAATGTTTATCGGGAGTCGGGATATCTGCTCGATCCACATGGAGCATCTGCCTACCTGGCACTGAAAGAGGGGAAAAAACCAGATGAAACGGGTATTTTTCTGGCTACCGCTCATCCGGCTAAATTCAAAGAGAGCGTCGAAGCATGCGTCGGTATCCCGATAGAGATACCGGATGGTCTGGCCGCTTTCATGCAACACAAAAAGCAATCGATAGCCCTACCCAATGATTTCAATCTGTTTAAAAAGGAGCTAATTGGCCGCTCTTAAGTTTCTTTTTACTATTTTTGCTGCGAATTAATCCATTAATGTGTAGTTTTGCGTTCAAAACCATACGCTAACTGCTGATTCCGCATGAGGCAACTATTACAATATATATTCTTTTATTTGGGGCTGATCATCTTGTTGCATGGCCTCTTTGTTCCAAAAGTGGCTGCAGCGACTAATTCGACAGGATGGGACGACATACCCGGATCCCAAGCCATCGCTCCACCGCAAGATACCCTCCGGACAAGCCCCGACTCCCTCGCTAAAAAAGAGGTGTTGGAAGCAGCTGTATTCTATACCTCAAAAGATTCTATGGTATTTACCGGAAAGAATATGGGTTACCTCTATGGAGAAGCCGACGTCAAATATGGAGATTTGGCCATCAAAGGAGAATATATTACAATGGATCTGGACAGTAATATTATTTCGTCCACCTTTGGAGTTGATTCGGCAGGGAAAGAGTATGGATACCCCCTCTTCTCGGAAGGAGGAATGGAGTATGAGATGAAAAAGGTACGTTACAATTTCGAAACTCGCAAAGCATTCATACATAACGTGGTAACACAGCAGGGAGAGGGAAATATCGTTGCCAATGAAGCAAAGATGAATCCCGACAACTCATTTTACATGCGCAATGCGAAATATACTACCTGCGAACAGCATGATCATCCGCATTTCTACCTGAACCTCTCGAAAGCCAAAGTGCGTCCGGACAAGGATGTGGTTACCGGCCCGGCATGGCTGGTGGTGGCCGACGTGCCACTGTTTCCTATTGTGCTCCCATTCGCCTTCTTCCCCTTCACAAAATCCTATTCGTCGGGAATCATCATGCCGAGTTATGGCGATGAGATGACCCGTGGC
>JAAYFR010000173.1 GCA_012728155.1 Bacteroidales bacterium
ATATTCAATAGGGTCTTCTATCGTAATAATATGAACAGGGCGTGTCATATTTATCTCCTGAACAACAGCGGCAAGAGTGGTAGACTTGCCTGAACCGGTAGGGCCAGTGACAATGAATAGACCATTGAACCTGTTGGCCATATCCTTCACGCCAGCGGGGAGACAGAGTTGCTTTATTGTCCTTATATTAGGAGTAATTATGCGCAGAGCGAGAGTTGGGTTTCCCCGTTCAAGCGAAAAGTTAGCGCGGAAACGCTGATTGCCGTCTGTTCCATAATTAATTGTAAAACTAAAATCATATTCGTGCTCTTTTAAGAAAATTTCCTTTTGATCTGCATTCAAGAGCATGTCAATGATTTTATTCATATCATTTTTATCCAGGATTTCAGAGTCAAGCCGTCTTGTCAGAGTTCCGTTGATTCTGATGGCCGGACGTGAGCCTACACCTATATGTATGTCGCTTGCGGAGCTTTTTATGCCGTCAATCAGAATGTCCTGAAAAATAAAATCGCTCATCACATCGAACAACAATCCGCCAAAATCGATCGTGCTATTGCATTGCAAGAGCTGAAGATAGAGCAATTAAAGGAGCTGAAAGCGACTTTGATAGATAGTGCGGTGACGGGGAAAATAAAAGTGAGTGAAGTATGAAAAAGACAATCTTCATATCCAGTGTTCAAAACGAATTTGCATCTGAACGAAAAGAGTTGGCAAACTATATCCGGGAAGATGAATTGCTCAGAATTTTCTTCAAACCTTATCTATTCGAGGAAAATGCAGATACCGCACATGATACCGCACATGGTACCGCACATGGTACCGCACATGACAGGTTTTATATTCATATAAATGACCATATCGGATAAACCCAAAAGTCCTTAACAAAAATATAGATTGACGGAATTGGGAAATCAAGAGAAAATGAGACTGGAAAGAAGAGAAAGAAAAGAGTAAACAAGATAAAAGATGAAAACAGCGCAACCCAACGAGCAGGCACTTGAGCAGGCTATTGAAAAAGCACTAACAGGCATTTGTCGTGAAGAGATAATAGAGGAAAAGGGAGTATTGGAGGAGCCATCGCATATTTACAGCGGTGGAAACGGTTATTATATAGGGATTCCCGGTACTTTCAATACTCAATTTGCAATAGATACAGCCCGCTTTTGGAACTTTTTGGAGAACACACAACCCAAAGAGTTAGAAAAGCTAAAAAGAGCCGGCGACTGGAAGTTGAAAGTGCTTAATCGTTATGACCGTATGGTCAAAAAACACGGTATTCTTCGTTTGCTTCGTAAAGGTTTAGATGTGGAAGATGCACATCTTACGCTGTTTTATCAGCTTCCAATGGCAAGCAGCAGCGAGGCGGTAAAAGATAATTTTGAAAAAAATGAGTTTAGCGTTACTCGTCAACTGCATTACAACAGCGATAATTTGCACGAGGAGATTGATATGGTGGTTTTTATCAACGGGATTCCCATTGCTACATTGGAGCTTAAAAATACCTGGACCGGACAAACAGCGCGTGTAAACGGTATCAGACAATATAAGAAAGAGCGGAACAATCGTCAGCCACTTTTGCAGTTTGGGCGTTGCGTGGTACACTTTGCTGTGGATACCGATGAGGTCTATATGTGCACCAAATTGGATGGTGAGAACTCTTTTTTTCTACCCTTCAACAAAGGAAATAACAACGGAAAAGGCAATCCGCCCAATCCTTTCGGTCATCGTACAGCTTATTTGTGGGAGGAGGTCTTCACCCGTGAAAGTCTTGCCAATATTTTACAGCATTTTGTCCGTTTCGATGGGAAAACCTCCGATCCACTTAGCAAGCGGACGCTCTTTTTCCCACGCTATCATCAGCTGGATGTAGTGCGCAAATTAATCAGTCACACATCTAAAAACGGTGTGGGACAGACCTATCTTATTCAGCACTCAGCCGGATCGGGGAAGTCCAATTCCATCACCTGGGCGGCTTATCAGCTGATCGAAACTTATCCCGAAAGTGATCATCTGCCCGGTTCAAAAGGGATGGATAGTCCGCTGTTCGATTCAGTGGTGGTGGTTACCGACCGCCGTCTGTTAGATCGTCAGTTACGCGATAATATTAAAGAGTTTTCCGAAGTAAAAAATATTATAGCAGCTGCTTATACTTCAAGAAATCTCAAAGATGCATTGGAACAGGGTAAAAAAATCATCATCACCACCATTCAAAAATTCCCCTTTATTGTGGATGGTATTGCCGATTTAAGCGATAAACGTTTTGCTGTTATTATCGACGAAGCACACAGCTCACAGAGCGGAACGGCAGCGGGGAAGATGAATCAGGCGATGGGCATTCAGGAGGAAGAAGAGAGTGAAGATGCACAGGATTTTATTCTAAAAGCGATACAGTCACGCAAAATGAAGGGGAATGCTTCTTATTTTGCATTTACGGCTACACCTAAAAATGCCACCTTGGAGCGATTTGGGAATCAACGGGAGGATGGCACTTTCCATCCCTTTCATCTCTATTCAATGAAGCAGGCTATCGAAGAGGGTTTTATTTTGGATGTGCTGGCAAATTACACCACCTACAAGAGCTATTACGAAATCGAAAAATCAATTCAGGAGAATCCCCTATTCGACACGAAAAAGGCTCAAAAAAAATTGCGTGCTTATGTGGAGAAACACCGTCAAACTATAGGCACCAAAGCTGAAATAATGATGGAGCATTTTTTCACACAGGTTTACAATACCAAAAAGCTAAAAGGAAAAGCTAAAGCGATGGTGGTAACACAAAGCATTGAGTCGGCTATTCGTTACTATCAGGCTATCCGCACAATTGTCAGCGACAAAGGCGATCCTTTCCGGGTGGCTATTGCTTTTTCAGGTAAAAAGATGGTGGACGGCATCGAATATACCGAAGCAGAAATGAACGGATTTCCGGAAAAAGATACCCGTGATTATTTCGACAGTGATGAATACCGCATTTTGGTGGTAGCCAATAAATATCTTACCGGCTTCGACCAGCCCAAACTGAGCACCATGTATGTGGATAAACGTTTACAGGGTGTAATGGCAGTTCAGGCTCTTAGCCGCCTCAATCGTTCAGCCGATAAGTTAGGTAAAAGAACCGAAGATCTTTTTGTGCTTGATTTTTTCAATGAGGCAGAGGATATCAAAAACTCTTTCGACCCGTTCTACACTGCTACTTCACTCAGCGGAGCCACCGATATCAATGTGCTGCATGAGCTGAAAGGCGCATTAGACGATGTGGGCGTTTATGAGACGAATGAAGTGGAGGATTTTGTAATCAAATATTTCAGGGGTGCAGACGCACAACTTCTCAGCCCCATTATTGATGTGGCAGCCAACCGTTTCAATGTGGAGGTGGAGTTGGAAGATGAAGAGAAAGCCGATTTTAAAATCAAAGCCAAGCAGTTTGTAAAAATTTACGGACAGATGGCGTCCATTATACCATTTGAAATTGCTGAATGGGAGAAACTGTTCTGGTTCCTGAAATTTCTGATACCCAAATTGATTGTCAGAACAAAAGAGGATGAACTGATTGACGAACTTCTAAACTCTGTTGATCTCTCTACCTATGGTTTGGAAAGGACAAAACTGAATCATTCCATTGGCTTGGATGATTCAGATGCAGAACTTGATCCTCAAAATCCCAATCCACGCGGAGCACACGGTAGCGAAGAGGAGAGAGGCCCTTTGGATGAGATTATCCGTTCATTCAATGAACGATGGTTTCAGGGCTGGGATGAAACCCCGGAAAATCAGCGCGTGAAATTTGTTACCATCCGCCGTGATATATGGAAACATCCCGACTATGAATCCAAAGTGGCAAACAATATGGATCCATATACCCGCGAACTGGCATTAAAGAAAATTCTCGACGATGTGATGAACCGGCAACGTCGCAAAGAGCTGGAACTGTACAAACTATACGCCAAAGATGAAGCGTTCTATCAGGCATTCTATGAATCGATGAAACGAATGTTGGATATGCCGGAGAGCAGAATGATTTGATGAGAGATTATATCTGACTTTTACTCGATTATACATGAAAAAACCGTTCAAAATTCTCATCTTGAACGGTTTGTCTGGTTTTTGTTGCCTTTTGTCTGGGGCTTTCTGCGGAAGCGGAGGGATTCGAACCCTCGGTACAGTTACCCGTACGTCAGTTTAGCAAACTGGTGGTTTCAGCCACTCACCCACACTTCCCGATAGATTTTCATGAAATCGGATGCAAATATAAGAGTTTGTTTTTAACTTGTCAAAGAAAAGGGCACTTTTTCAAATGAATCTTCTTATTTTTGTGCCGATTCTCAACAATCACCGGATAAAATGGGAACAGAAAAGAGAAAAAAAAGGAACAAAGTGCTAATGCTGGTTATCGGCATTCTACTGCTGCTATCCATCGGGGCGGGCATCTACCTATACAGGCTTATCTTTCAGCCTTTTATCCTTTCAGAAACAGTATATATAAATATCGACCGGAAGAGAAATTATGAAAAGGTAGTCGCCCAATTGAAAGAAGAGGCGAATCTCCCTTCGGAGCAGCTCTTCCGGATGTTGGCTGAACGGATGAACTATCCCAACAAGGTGAAATCCGGACGGTATGCCATCGAAAGTGGGATGACCATGCCCGATGTGATCCGCCGGTTGCGTTCAGGCACACAGTCGCCCGTAAACCTCACATTCAACAACATACGTATCGCCGAGAATCTGGCTGGCCGCCTCTCGCAGCAGTTGATGATGGACAGCCTCTCGCTCTTGAGTGCGCTCAACGATCCGGCCAATGCCGAAAAATATGGATTCGATGCATACACATTCATCGCGATGTTCATCCCCAACACCTATCAGGTCTATTGGGATACAAGCATCGACAACCTGTTAAGCCGCATGAAAAGGGAGTTCGATCTTTTCTGGGATGAAGAACGAAAAGGGAAAGCTGAGAAAATTGGACTTACGCCGCTGCAAGTCTCCACACTGGCATCCATCGTGGAGGAAGAGGCCACCTATGCCGATGAGTACCCTGTCGTGGCAGGTTTATATCTCAACCGGTTATACCGGGGAATGCGGTTGGAAGCCGATCCGACAGTCAAATTCGCGATGGGGAATTTTGGGTTACGCCGCATCTTGTTCAGCCACCTAGAAATAGAATCGCCCTACAACACCTATAAGATAAGCGGACTCCCACCGGGACCGATCCGCATCCCCTCCATACAGGCGATAGAGGCCACCTTATCGCCCCAACAACACAGGTATCTTTTCATGTGTGCCAAAGAGGACCTCTCCGGGCGGCACAACTTCGCCACCACCCATGCCGAACATGCGCGGAACGCCGCAGCATACCAAAGGGCACTGAATACAAGGGGTATCTATCATTAAGACAGGGTTGATGCGCTATGATGAGAGGGCGCTTTCATTTTTTAATCTTCAGCCGCTGCTTCACCGACTCTTTATCCTGATGGATCTGCGCCACCAGCTCCTCCTTGGTGTCAAACTTGCAATCCGAACGGATAAAATCGATAAACTCCACGCTCATCGACTGGTTGTAGAGATTGCCGTCGAAATTAAACAGATTGACCTCCACACTGATCTCATTGTCGGTATGCAACGTAGGACGCCTCCCGATATAGAGCATCCCCGGATAGAGAAGATCACGCAAGTGAACCATCACCGCATAGACCCCCAATTCGGGGACTACTTTATAACGCTCCCATACCCGCATATTGGCGGTGGGATAGCCGATGGTGCGACCCACCTGATAACCTTCCACAATCTTACCCGACAACCTGTAATTGTATGAGAGCAGTTCGTTCGCCTCTTTAATCCTTCCCGCTTTCAAATACCTGCGGATTTGCGACGAACTCACATCATTGCTCCCCCATTGCAACTCGGCAGCCAATATCACATCCATGCCCAACTCCCTGCCATAGTGGCTATATTCAGGATAACTATCCTCCCTGTCGCGACCGAAGCGATGATCATAACCTACCAACAACGCATCGAGATGGAGCCGCTCTTTCAACACCTCCTGCATGAACTCCTTTGCAGAAAGCCGAGAGAGTTCCGGAGTAAATGGAAGAGTGATGCAATAGTCGATGCCGGTATCGGCCAGCAACTCAACCTTTTCATCAAACCCACATAAAAGCGCCGGCTGGTAGTCTGCCTGCAACACCTTGCGGGGATGGATGGGGAAGGTGATTACCGCAGAGGGCAACCCACGCCTCGTTGCCTCCCTCTTCACCTGGTCGATCAAATAGCGGTGCCCGATATGTACACCATCAAAAAAACCGACAGTCGCCACGAATGAAAGATCAACAATTTCTTTCTCAACAGCTAAATCAATAAGTTTCAAAATCTGATGAATTATAGTTATTACAGTGCGAATATAAAACGAATTTACCAAAGCATTGTTTAAAAAAAGAGATTCTTCTGCGATATCTCCCCTTTTCATGGATCTCGAAGCAAAGAAATTGTTCAAAATAGTTTCAGATTGACAGCATTTTAGTACCTTTGTACTTAATATTCCACATTATAAAGTTTAATCCTTTAAAAAAGAAGCAATGAATTCTAAATTTATTTTATTGGCTATAATGAGCATGATGATTGTAACGGCGGGGTGCAGCGGAGGCGCAAAGCACAACACGTTGACGCAACAAGAGGTAGCTGACGGGTGGGAGCTCCTTTTTGATGGTACCACATTAGACGGATGGCGCGATTACAATGGTGAAGAGCTGACCGCCCCCTGGTTTGCCGAAGATGGCATGATTCAGGCCAAAGGAGAAGGTGCCGATGCACATGGTTATATCGTTACCAAAAAGACGTATGATAATTTCGAGTTGGTATGGGATTGGAAAATTGCTGAAGGTGGCAATAGCGGTATGTTGTACCATGTGGTAGAGCATCCTAAATTTTCCGTTCCCTATGTGACCGGACCGGAATATCAGTTGATTGATGACCTCGGATTTCCCGATCCGCTGGAAGATTGGCAGAAAACCGGTGCCAACTACGCCATGCACACCACTGATCCGGAAAAAACCCAGATCAAACCCACCGGCGAGTGGAACACCTCCAAAATTATTTTCGACAATGGTCATGTGGAACACTGGCTCAATGGTGAGAAGATAGTTGAATTTGAAGCATGGACAGAAGATTGGTTCGCCCGCAAGCAGAGCGGAAAATGGGAAAATGCTCCCGAATACGGATTGGCCCGTAAAGGGGTGATCTGTCTGCAAGATCACGGCTCGGCTGCCTGGTTCCGCAATGTGAAAATCAAAGAACTGCCCCGTCAAACCAAAGAGGTAAGCCTCTTCAACGGTACAGACCTACACGGATGGGAGATCTACGGCACGGAGAAATGGTATGTGCAGGATGGACTTCTGGTATGTGAAAGCGGTCCGGACAAACAGTATGGTTATCTGGGTACCCGTGAATATTACGACGATTTCGACCTGACGGTGGAGTTCAAACAGGAAGCCGACGGCAATTCCGGCGTCTTTATCCGCTCATTTGTAGAACCGGGTGCCATTGTAAATGGCTGGCAGGTGGAAGTGGCTCCCAAGGGGCATGATACCGGCGGTATCTATGAGTCTTATGGACGTGGGTGGCTGGTACAGATCCCCGACGAAAAAGAGGAGATACTGAAAGAGGGCGACTGGAACACTATGCGCATCCTGGTACAAGGCGACAATGTGCAGACCTTCCTAAACGGAGAAGAGATGGTTGACCTGACCGACGAGAAAATAGGTAAGGGGCAAGGGCGTATCGCATTGCAAATCCATGACGGCGGCGGCATTAAAGTGCTATGGAGAAACCTCCAGCTAAAGACATTATAATTCAACAACCGATCAGGAAAACCGACCGAGTAGTTGATCGCTCCTCTTCTATTTCGCATAAAACCCTGTCCACTAAGGATGGGGTTTTGTTTTTCCCTGCCCCTTCACCTTCAGAAGCTCATCCTCTGAGTTCCACCACTTTTCATATTTATTTCGATTATATATAAAAAAAGAAGCTATCTTTGTATCTCCAACCCACTTAAAAAAGAGAATGACAGAAAAAAACCTGCTTTTACAAAGTATTATTGAAGGAATTCAAGAAAAGAAAGGAAAAAATATCAGCATTATCCATCTAAAAGGAATACCGGGCAGTGTCTGTGATTACTTTGTTATTTGCGAAGGAAACAGTCCCACACAGCTGTCGGCCGTGGCAGATTCCATAGAAAAGGTTGTAAAAAAAAATACCGGAGAAAATCCTATCCGGGTGCATGGAAAGCAGCTTTCCGAATGGATCGCAATGGATTACGGCAACATCATTATACATCTCTTTTTACCCGACCGGCGTAATTTTTACAATATCGACAACCTTTGGGAAGATGCCCATTCAGAACGTATTCCCTCAATCGATTAAAACTTATTTCTCAAATAATTGTTACAATACACCGGGGGATTTCCATACAACAACATCTTCCGAAAAATTTTGCATTAGAGAGTCATTCAAATGAACAGAACGAACAAAGAAAATAAGCAGGATAAACAGCCCACCTTACGACCGAAGTTAGGGGGCAGCAACAATTCGAAAAAGCCTTTCAACCCTTACTGGATTTACGGCATTGTATTGGCAATGATTATGGGGATGTGGATTTTCGGGCAAGACACCAGCGTAAAAGAGGTGAAATGGTCCGATTTTCAAGAATATGTAAGGGATAACCGAGTGAAAAGTGTTGTTGTTTACAGCAATAAAGAGACTGCTGAAGCACTTGTGCGCGAAGAGTCCATCAGTCATGTCTTCGGCGATGATGCCGGCAAAGCCGTGAGGACTCCCCTAATTTTGATAAAGGTCCCATCAACCGATGCGATATCGGAATTTATTGATACCGTAAAGGCCGAGAAAAATTACGATATCGAAGTACGTTTCGATACAACCTCAGAGATGTGGGGCATACTGCTCACTTTTGCCCCTTTTCTTTTGCTCATCATTTTTTGGGTATGGATGATGCGCAGGATGCAGGGAGGTGCCGGCGGTGGCGGTGGCGGCGTATTCAATGTAGGTAAATCCAAAGCGCAATTATTCGACAAGGACTCCAGCCAGAAAGTAACATTCAGGGATGTGGCGGGGTTATCCGAAGCCAAAGAGGAGGTGCAGGAGATTGTGGAGTTTCTGAAGAATCCCAACAACTACACCAATTTGGGAGGAAAAATTCCCAAGGGGGCGTTGCTGGTAGGTCCTCCCGGAACAGGAAAGACCCTGCTGGCGAAAGCGGTTGCAGGGGAGGCCAACGTACCCTTCTTCTCCATCTCGGGATCTGATTTTGTGGAGATGTTCGTCGGCGTGGGCGCATCGCGCGTAAGAGATCTGTTCCGTCAGGCAAAAGAGAAAGCCCCTTGCATCGTTTTTATCGACGAGATTGATGCGGTGGGGCGTGCCCGTGGGAAGAACACCAACTTCGGCTCGAATGATGAGCGGGAAAATACACTCAACCAACTGCTTACGGAGATGGACGGCTTTGGGTCGAACAGTGGTGTGATTATCCTTGCCGCCACCAACCGGGCCGATGTGCTGGACAAGGCACTGTTGCGTGCAGGCCGGTTTGACCGGCAGATCTATGTGGAGCTACCCGATTTGAACGACAGGAAAGAGATATTCAAGGTACACCTCCGCCCCATTAAAATAGATGAGTCTGTGGATATCGAGTTCTTGTCACGTCAGACTCCCGGCTTTTCGGGTGCCGATATTGCCAACGTGTGCAATGAGGCAGCATTGATCGCCGCGCGAAAGAAAAAGAAATTCGTACAGAAAGATGATTTTATGAATGCGGTTGACCGTATTGTAGGTGGATTGGAGAAGAAGAATAAGATCATCACACAAAATGAGAAAAAAACCATTGCCATCCATGAGGCGGGGCATGCCACGCTGAGCTGGTTCTTGGAATATGCCAATCCGTTAGTGAAAGTGACCATCGTACCCCGCGGAAAAGCATTGGGTGCCGCCTGGTATCTTCCCGAAGAGCGGCAAATCACTACAAAAGAGCAGATGCTCGACGAGATGTGTGCGCTCCTTGGGGGAAGAGCTGCCGAAGAGATATTTATTGGATCGATCTCCTCCGGTGCGATGAACGACTTGGAGCGTGTGACCAAGCAGGCTTACGCGATGATCACCTATATGGGGATGAGCGAGAAACTGCCCAACCTGAGTTATTACGACTCGTCGGGGCAGGAGTACACCTTTTCCAAGCCCTATAGCGACGAGACAGCCAAACTGATTGACAGCGAGGTAAAGGCGATGATCAACCAACAGTACGAGAGGGCGAAATATATTCTTACAGAGAGGGCGGAGGGGCACAACAGCCTGGCGGGTATCCTGCTGGAAAGGGAGATCATCTTTTCCGACGACCTCGAGAAGATATTTGGCGAACGCCCCTGGATTTCACGCTCCCAGGAGATTTTAGAAAACGAAAAAGAGCCCTCTCCCAATATGGATCTCCCCAAGAAACCTCATGGCTCGGGAGATCATATATTTATAGATACCGACGAAAAGGTGGACTCCTCCGCCAAGCACAAAAATGAGCATGAGGAATGAACATTTCACAGGAGCTTTTCGTTATAATCGCATTCAACAACTCATAGCAGGAAATAGGCTGCTTACATAAAATAGATAGTTTTAATCGTATGAAAGCAATTCATTATTACTTATTGGCAGGGCTATTTGCGCTGTCGGCAGTCGGCTGCAACAGCTCCAACGCAAAGAACAAAGAAAATGACAATTCTAAAAACAGTGTAAATATGAAATTCGAAAAAGTAGCATTACCTTATGCAACCGACGCTTTAGAGCCGGTTATCAGCAAACAGACCGTAGAACTCCACTATGGCAAACACCACCAAGCCTATGCAGATAATTTGAACAGGTTGGTGGAGGGCACGAAATATGAAAATGCAGAGCTTGAAACAATAGTGAAAGAGAGTGACGGCGGTATTTTCAACAACGCGGGACAGCTCCTCAACCACAATATCTATTTCACCTCATTCAAGAAAGATGGCGGTGGTGAGCCGAAAGGCAAGCTGGCTGAAGCCATTAACGCACAGTTCGGCTCATTTGAGAAATTTAAAGAGGAATTCAATGCCGCCGGAGTGG
>JAAYFR010000174.1 GCA_012728155.1 Bacteroidales bacterium
GTTCAATATCCATGCCAGTGCAGGAAATGCTTTCTACCTCCCCGACGCCTATAAAATGGCCGGGCGATTTGAAGCGGGAGGAATAAAATACCGGGGAAATGAAAACCTGAAGGCGGAAAGCTCTACTTCATTCGATTTCGGGATCAATATATCCAATAGTGAATGGCTGAATATCGATCTCTCTTACTTCCACGCACTCTATAAAAATAAAATCGTGAACGAGACAAAATTTGACGAGGGAACCGGCGACCTGTACTACACTTTTGCGAATGCCACAAATGGCCGTATGAGCGGATTGGAGATTATGTTCTCTTCCGATATTGCCAAAGCGCTTGGATCACAAAACAGTCTGGAGTTATATGCAGGATTCACCCATCTATTGCACAATAAATTCGATGAAATCATAGACAACGGTACACCCGATGAGAAAAAAGTGACAAAAGATATGCGATACGTCCGCCGCAATACAGGGAATTTTGGCATCACATTCGATAGTAACCATGGTTTTGTAACCCGGCTGAATGCCCGCTATATAGGAAAACGATTCGAAGATGACTGGATGTTTGCCTATGATGAGAACTGGAATCCCAGCCCTCTTCGCCCTGATATAAAACCGGAGGATTATCATGAGTACAGTGAATTTGGTGCGAAAGTCCTTCAACATTCGGCACATCTGCTGTTCGACTACTCAGCTTATTACAACGTGACACCACAGGCACGAATCGGAATATCGATTTCTAACCTGTTCGACGAAAATTATACCGAAAAAGATGGATACAACATGCCGGGACGTAGTATCATGGGCTCGTTCAGCTATATCTTCTAACCAATTCACTACATTTGTATCCAGATCGTAAAAAAATTGAATATTGGGTATAAGAATAAATCGCAAAACCGATGAAGGAGATTATTTTTATTACAGGAGGACAACGATCCGGCAAAAGCCGGTTCGCGCAGAAGTTGGCGGAAGAGTATTCCGCCAATCCGATATATCTGGCTACCGCCCGTCATTGGGATGATGATTTCGAACAACGTATCCGCCACCATCAAGCCGACAGGGGTGAGCAATGGGAAACCATCGAAGAGGAAAAACAGTTACGTTCACTTTCACTTACCGGCCGGACGGTACTGCTTGATTGTATTACGCTCTGGCTGACCAATATCTTTCATGATAACAGTTACCGTATGGATACTACTTTGAAAGAAGCAAAATCGGAATGGGACAGCTTTATCCAACAGGATTTCCGGCTGATTGTCGTCAGTAACGAAATAGGTATGGGACTCCATGCCGCGGATGAGTCTTCACGCCATTTCACCGACCTGCAAGGGTGGATCAATCAACATATTGCTGCCTCAGCCGATAAAGTTTATTTAATGATTTCAGGTATTCCATGGCAAATCAAGTAAATAGCAGGAAGGTAGAAATTAGAACTGAAAATCGGCGTAAGCCAAATTAGAAATTGGAAATTAGAAATTAATAATTGGTAATTTAAAAGAGATGAATATTGAAACTGCACTACGTCAAAAAATTGATAGTCGCACAAAGCCGATGGGATCACTTGGCAAACTCGAGGAGATTGCTTTTAAAATCGGTAGGATACAGCAAACAGTAACACCGGAACTACATAATCCGGCCATATTGGTATTTGCCGCCGACCATGGCATTGCCGATGAGGGTGTAAGCCCTTGTCCAAAAGAGATTACATACCAAATGGTGATGAATTTCGTGCATGGAGGCGCCGGCATCAATGTGTTCGCACGCCAACACGGTATCAACCTGAAAATTATAGATGCAGGCGTCGATTTTGATTTTCCGGAAGAGTCAGGTGTCATAAATGCCAAATTGGGTCGTGGCACACACAATATGTTGCATCAGCCGGCGATGAGTATCGAAACATGCCGTAGGGCGATAGAAAAAGGTGCCGAATTTGTGCGACAGGAATTTGAGAAAGGTTGTAATCTAATCGGTTTCGGTGAGATGGGTATCGGAAACACTTCCCCGGCATCATTACTGTTGCATAAATTTGCAGCTATCCCACTTGAGGAGTGTGTCGGCAGGGGTGCCGGACATGATGACGCGGGTGTCCGTTACAAATGTGATGTACTTCAACGGGTTGCGGAAAAATATAATCCTGTTACTCCTCTCGAAATTCTGGCTACCTTCGGTGGTTTCGAGATTGCGATGATGTGCGGGGCTGTACTCGAAGCCAAACGGTTGAACATGATCATTGTCGCCGACGGGTTTATTGCTTCTTCCGCCTTCCTGACTGCATATGAGATGCAACCCGATATCCTCGAAAACACCCTTTTCAGCCACTCATCGGATGAAAAAGGACATATATTGATGCTCAGATATCTGAAAGGTGATCCGATCCTGCACCTCAACCTGCGGTTAGGAGAAGGTACCGGCGTTGCTCTGGCCTATCCACTTCTCCAATCGGCAGTGATCTTCCTGAATGAAATGGCCGGTTTTGAAGAGGCTGGCGTTCATGATGTCAGGAACGACTAATGTTCCCGTTAAATAATATGAGCCGAAAATGGCTCAACCTTGGTGAGCAAGATAGATGAAACAGCAACTCAATCTCTTTTTCCACGCACTCCTTTTTTACAGCCGCATTCCGGCGGGTAAGATCGACTATTCGGAAGAGAATCTGACGAAAGCATTTCGCTATTTTCCGTTGGTCGGCATCATTGTGGGAGCATTCGGAGGAGGGATCTTTTTGCTGAGTCAATGGATATTCCCTATACCGGTCGCGCTTGTAATAGCGATATCAATAATGACACTGGCAACAGGAGCACTTCATGAGGACGGACTATCCGATTTTTTCGATGGCTTTGGAGGTGGACGTGACAAGGAGCATATTCTTGCTATTATGAAAGAGAGCACCATCGGGGCTTATGGGGTCATCGCCCTTATCTTGTTGTTCCTGCTGAAATTTGTATTGCTGCTTTCCATCGGCCCATCACATATTGTAATGGCATTCATCGCAGCACATGCTTCGAGCCGGATGATGCCCATCATTCTGGTAAACAGTTCTCATTATGCCCGTACCGGAAATAGTAAAGCGATGCATACACGCAAAAAAACAGATAGGAGCACACTCCTGATAGCGCTTGCTTTTAGCGTTGCTCCCTTGATCTTTATGCCTTGGCAAATCATTGCGATTGTCGTTCCTCTGTATGCTATAATCGTGATCTTATTGAAAAAATATACAGAAAGGAAGATAGGCGGCTTCACCGGAGATGTATTAGGCGCATTGCAACAATTTACAGAACTGACGTTCTATCTTGTTTGTGTTGCAATATATCCTGCAATAAATTAAGGACTAAAAGTCAAGATCCAAAACTTCGGTCAGTAATAATTGGTAATTAGTTAATTAGTAATTTTCATGAAGCTTTATCTTGTCCGACATACACGCGTGGATGTACCATCAGGTATCTGTTACGGACAGACTGATGTGGCGTTGGCAGACTCGTTCAACACTGAATTGGAATTCGTCCGGTCAAGTTTATCCGAAATAAGGTTCGATCATGTTTTTTGCAGCCCCTTAAGCCGATGTGTAAGACTCGGAACAGCATTGGACTATCCATTACAACTCGACGAGCGGCTAAAAGAATTGAACTTCGGCGAATGGGAAAATCAAATGTGGGATGAGATCTCAAAATCAGAGACCGGACAAAAGTGGTTTGCCGACTATCTGAACGAAAACTGCCCCAATGGGGAATCTTATCAGGAGATGTTGTGCAGAGTTGAGCGTTTTATTGGAGATTTACCTGAAACAGATGGTAATACATTGATTATAACA
>JAAYFR010000175.1 GCA_012728155.1 Bacteroidales bacterium
CGGGCCACTTCGTTGCGCCTGGAAGAGAAGATGAAAGAGGTTTCCCACTCCCTTCCCGATGGTTTTAGCGTGCGGGTGCAGAAGATGGATGCCTCAATGATGAGCAGCAACTTCATGTCGCTGCAAGTGCGCGGATTTGGTGGTGTGGACCGGGTACGGAATATTGTCGATGAGGAGGTGGTCAACGAATTGGAAAATA
Source organism: Bacteroidales bacterium (assembly GCA_012728155.1). Classification (GTDB taxonomy): domain Bacteria; phylum Bacteroidota; class Bacteroidia; order Bacteroidales; family Dysgonomonadaceae; genus Proteiniphilum. The sequence continues at coordinate 200 of JAAYFR010000175.1, forward strand.
TCGACGGAATCGCGGCAGTGCAGGTCTATGGCGGGCGCCAACGTGCCATTGAAATTCAATTGGACAGGGAGGCAGCCAAGGCTTTGAATATCACCCCTTCCCGTATCAGCAGCCTGCTGAGTAGCAATGCCCGGGAGAAAGTGTTTGTCGGCTCCGTCAAGGAGACCAACAGCCACTATTTTGTACATGTGAACTCATCTTATACCAAGGTGTCGGATCTGGAAAATCTGGTGGTCGCCCCCGGGCCCATCTTCCTGAAAGACGTGGCGACGATCTTTTTCGACTTGAAGGAAGAGACCTCTTACAGCCGTGTCAACGGTATGGAGGCGATATCTGTCACACTGGTCAATGATGCCCAGGCAAATATGATCGACCTGTCGCATCGCACCCTGAAAGCGATTGATCAGTTGAATGAACGGTTAGCGGCGCTTGATGTGGAGATCGTGGTCGACTCCAATAGCGCCGAGACGATGGAGAACAATATCAACCAGATCATCAACTTGGCGTTGGTGGGAGGCTTGCTCGCCGTTCTGGTGCTCTGGTTCTTCCTGAAAAATGTGCGGTTGGTAATTTTTATTTTTCTCTCTATCCCGATATCGGTCTTTACCGCATTCAACTTTTTCTATTACGCGGGAATCTCCGTCAACAGCCTGACGCTTGTAGGCATGGCCTTGGCAGTGGGTATGCTGTTAGACAACAGTATCGTCGTCCTGGAGAATATCTACCGGCTGTCGGCGACAGGCATGCCGCCCGGCGAGGCGGTCAAGCAGGGTACAAAAGAGGTGTGGCGCTCTATTGTGGCGGCGACCTTGACCACTGTCATTGTCTTTCTTCCTTTTGTCTTCTCTGATAACTTCCTGTTCAGGCTCATGGGCTCCCATATCGGTGTGTCGATCATCTCCACCCTGCTGGTATCCCTGGCTGTAGCACTCTTCTTTGTCCCTATGACGGTCTATTTCGTCTTACGCGGCAAGAAGGGAGAGAGTGTCTTTTATGAAAAGATATCATTGGCGCAACGCCCCATCCAAGTGTATCTCGTGCTGTTGAAGAGTTGCATGCGAAATCCGGGAGTGACCATCTTCGGCTCCATCATCCTGCTTTTCGTTGCGTTGATTTTCTCCCTCTCGACAGCTACCCGCCAGAATCGGGAGGTGGATTCCGACCGTTTTAATATCTATGTGACGATGCCGGCCGGTAGCACGTTGGAGAATACCGATAATATGGTGACTCTTTTGGAAGAACGGCTGAGTGAGATCCCGGAAAAGAAAGATCTGGTCAGCCGAGTCAATGAAGAAGAGGCGGTGCTGACACTTGTGTTGCAGGAAAATTTCCAGAAGATAGGGAAGCGTAAAATTTCAGATATCAAAGCGGATGTACAATCTAAAATACCCAATGTGGGAGGAGCGGAGATTCATGTGGCCGATGCTACCGGAGGAGGACAAAGTAGTGCCGGCGGGTTGAGTGGTATGGTCGGTTTTATGAGCCTCTTAGGTATTGGCGATAACCAGGAAAGAATCATCATCAAGGGTTCCGATTATGAAATGATGCAGCTGGTGGCGGAAGATGTGCAATACCAGATAGAGCAGCAGGATTATATTCAGAATTCCCGGGTTACTTTTATGCGGCGTCAGCCGGAGATCTTGCTCGATTTCGACCAGATATTACTCACTTCATACGGTATCACGCGTGGCAATATAACGACCGGCCTATCGGAACTGAATACGGAGTTCTCGTCGGGGACCACTTTCAAGGTGGGTGACGAATCGTATGACATCATCATTCGCGACAGGACACCGGAGGAAGAGGAGGAACAACAGAAAAAACAAAAGACGATAGATGATCTTCAGGCGGTGCAGATACTTAATACAAGTGGGGGTATGCACAACCTGCAGGATATTGCCTCGATCAACAAGGGATTCGGCCGTTCCCGCATCGTGCGTGTCAACCAGGACAAGCAGCTGGAGGTGCGGTATGCGTTTCTCCGCGCAGCACAGCAATCCAAGAGCTTGCTGGAGGCCTATCGTACCAATATCGACGAGTTGATCGCCAACTATAATCTGCCGGCGGGAGTAGCCATCGAGGTGATCCATGAAGAGGATCAGTTTGGAGAATTCAAGTTCCTTATCCTGGCAGCTTTTATGTTGATTTTCATGATTCTGGCAGTGGTATTTGAGTCGGTCACCACACCATTGGTGATGCTCTTCTCCATTCCCCTGGCCGCCATCGGCTCATTGTTGGCATTGATCTTGACGGGGAACAGTTTGCTGAATGCCAATACATTGATGGGATTTCTTATCTTGTTGGGCGTGGTGGTGAACAATGGTATCATCCTGATCGACTATTCAAATATCCTTCGTAAGAATGGATTCCGCCGTGAGCGGGCGTTGATAACCGCCGGCTTGTCGCGTATCCGTCCCATCCTGATTACCGCTATCACCACCATCATCGCCATGCTTCCGTTGGCAATGGGTGATACCGAATATGCAGGAGCCATCGGTGCTCCGTTTGCCATCACCGTGATTGGAGGGCTTGCCTTCTCTACTCTGTTGACGCTGATTATTATTCCCACCGTCAATATGGGATTGGAAAATACGTTGGCATGGTATCGTACCCTGTCGATGAAAACAAAAATAATTCATCTGTTATTTTTTGTGGTGGGTGTGGTGTTTGTCTATCTCCATGCCGATGGCCTGTTGTACCAAGTGTTATACCTGACAGCGCTGGTGGCATTGATCCCCGGGGTTACCTATTTCGCACAGACCAGCCTGCGGCGAGCCAAAGCTGATGTGGTCGATCCCGATCAGGAGATACATATCGTGGTGCGTAGCCTGGTGAAGATCTACGATCGCTCCGGACGATTTGTCCGCGAATGGAACAGTGGATTGAAATTACGGCGCCGACTGGGGCTGAGTGGTGAATACCATTCGCTGAAAGATTTTGTCAATGTCATCTGGCAATTTATCCTTTGGGGTTTTGGTTTCTACTTCACCTACTTCTATATCGAGAGTAAGTTATGGAACTTCTTGTTGTCGTTTGTCATGTATGCCGCCACCCTCTATCTGTGGCGCAAGATAAGGTCGTACCTCTTTTATCGTTTTGAAGGAAGCCGGGTGGTGCGCTACCTCAATCGCATCATCTTCTGGAGTATTCCGCCGCTGATTCTCTTCGGTTTTTATAAGAAGTTGGATAATCTTCCGATGGTATTGGTGATCGGTGCTTTGTGGGGGTTGGGTATCGCTATCTATGTTTCGTCGCAATACCTTTACTTGAGAAATATCAATATAGAACGGATCAAAGGGCGTTTTGCCGGGTTGAAGCGCTCCTATTTCCGCATGGTGATGAATATCCCGTTGATCGGTAAGCGTCGCCGTCCATTTAAAGCGCTGCGTAGCGTGTCGTTCGATATAAGGACCGGTATGTTTGGCTTGCTTGGTCCGAATGGGGCGGGGAAATCGACCTTGATGCGGATTATCACCGGTATTTTAGAACAGAGTTATGGAACCATCTGGATCAATGGGTTGGATACCCGTCTCTACCGTGAAGAGCTGCAGAGCCTCATCGGTTTCCTCCCGCAGGAGTTTGGCACCTACGAGAACATGACCTCCCGGGAGTTCCTCGATTACCAGGCAATCTTGAAAGGGCTGACCGACAATAAGGTGCGTAGTGAACGGATTGAGTA